>DATLDN010000194.1:0-3350 GCA_035525855.1 Gemmatimonadaceae bacterium | reverse complement strand
TTGCAACTGCATTCAGCTGATCGCACATGAACCTTGACGAACTCAACGGACTTCCTGCACCAAAGGCGCTGGCAGAATTCCGAGCGTGTTGTGGATCGTTGCGTTGGACTACTCAAATGACGGCGTTGCGGCCATTCGAATCGCGCGACGTTCTTCTTGCCGGGGCGGATGAAGTCTGGAATTCACTGGGCCCCGATGACTGGCGCGAAGCGTTCGCGGCTCATCCACGCATCGGCGAGCGTGCGACGGGAGCTGCAGCGGACGAACAATCTGGAATGCACGATGCAGCCGACAACGTTCGCGCCGAGCTCGCGCAGGTGAATGCAGAGTACGAGCGGAGGTTCGGGTACATCTATATTGTATGCGCGACTGGAAAGAGCGCGACCGAAATGCTGGATCTCGCGAAGCAGCGGCTCGACAATGATCCTGAAAGTGAATTGAAGGTTGCGGCGGAAGAGCAGCGGAAGATTACGCGCATCAGGTTGACGAACCTCGTTCAGGAATAACATGAGCACCATCAGCACTCACGTACTCGACACGTCGCTCGGCAAACCCGCACAGGGAATTTCGGTGGAGCTCGAGCACGGCGGCGCAATTATCGGGTCCGGCGTTACAGATGTTGACGGCCGAGTGCGGGACCTTGTCGCGTCCGGCGCATCACTTGATGCCGGCGACTATCAGCTCACGTTCTCTGTTGCCGACTACTTCAAGCGCATGGGACGCGAATCGTTTTATACGAAGGTGGTCGTTCCGTTCCGAATCGAGGACTCGCAGCACTATCACGTGCCGCTGCTCCTCTCGCCGTTTGGATACTCTACGTATCGGGGTAGCTGAACTTTGAATTAGTCGCCTTACCGAGTCGCGTTTAGATTGACTCGATGCTTCCCGATCTCCCCAAGAACTTCGACTCAGCGTCTGCAGAAAAGCGTTGGGTCGCCGAGTGGCTGAAAGAGGGTCGTTACCACTACGATCCCTCGAAGTCCCGCGAAGAAACATTCTCGATCGACACGCCCCCGCCGACGGTTTCCGGCTACCTCCACATCGGACACGTCTTCAGCTACACGCAAACGGATTTCGTTGCGCGATACCAGCGCATGCGCGGGCAGAATGTTTTCTATCCGATGGGATGGGACGACAATGGTCTTCCCACCGAGCGTCGCGTGCAAAATCACTTTCACGTGCGATGCGATCCCACGCTGCCGTACGATCCCGAGATGAGCAGGTTCGAGCCGGCAAATTCCAAAACGCGCTCGGGGCAGGCGCGTCACGTATCGCGCCAGAATTTTATCGAGCTTTGCAATCGGCTGACGGTTCAGGACGAGGAAGCATTCAAGGATTTGTGGACGCGACTCGGTCTCTCAGTCGACTGGCGGCAGGAGTACGCGACAATCGACGCAAAGAGCCGGCGCATTTCACAGCTGAGCTTCTACGATTTGCTCGACAAAGGCCACGTCTACCAATCGACGTCGCCGATTATGTGGGACACCGGATTTCAAACCGCGGTTGCGCAGGCGGAAGTGGAAGACAGGCCGATGGCGGGCGCAATGCACACGCTCGAATTCGGTGTCGAGGGAAGCGACGAAAAAGTGCGAATTGGAACGACGCGTCCTGAGCTTCTTGCCGCGTGCGTTGGACTTACTGCGCATCCCGACGACGAACGATACAAGAAACTTTCCGGCGGTCGCGGCGTGACGCCGGTGTTCGGAATGCCGGTTCCGTTTTTTCCGAGCGAGAAAGTCGATCCCGAGAAGGGCACCGGGCTCGTGATGGTTTGTACTTTCGGCGATCAGACCGACGTCGAGTGGTGGCAGGAACAAAAACTTGCGACGCGACAGGCGATTGGACGGAGCGGACGTATGCAGCCGTTGTCATTCGAGGGATCGCTCGTCGCCGAAGCCGCCGAGATGTATGCGCCGCTTGTTGATCTTCCCATAAAGAAGGCAAGAGCGAAGATGGTGGAGATTCTTCGCGAGAGCGGTGCGCTGATTGGCGATCCGTCGCCGATCGAGCACTCAGTGAAATTCTATGAGAGGGGTGACGATCCACTCGAGTTCATCCCCACTCGGCAATGGTTCGTGCGCGTGCTCGACAAGAAGGATCGATTGATCGGCCAGGGAGAAAAGCTCGACTGGACGCCTGAGTTCATGGGCGCGCGCTTCAGAAGCTGGACGGAAAACCTGCAATTCGATTGGTGCGTAAGCCGACAGCGGTACTTCGGGGTTGCAATTCCAGTGTGGTATGAGATCGATGGCGATGGTGCGATCGATTACAACAAGATTATCCGTGCGGATCTGACGAAGCTTCCAATCGATCCGACAAGCGACGCCCCTCCGGGGTATACGAACGAGCAGCGCGGAGGTCCAAACGGATTTGTCGGCGACCCGGACGTATTCGACACGTGGTTCACGAGCTCGGTCAGTCCGCAGATCAATTCGGGATGGACGCTCAACCCCGAACAGCACAAAAAACTTTTCCCTTTTGACATGCGGCCGCAGGCGCACGAGATCATTCGCACGTGGGCTTTCTATACCGTCGTGAAGTCGATGCTCCACGAAAATTCGCTGCCGTGGGAGCACGTGCTGATTTCCGGATGGGTGATCGATCCGAACAAGCAGAAGATGTCGAAGAGCAAGGGAAATATTCAGACGCCAGGTGAATGGATCGACAAGTACGGATCAGATGCGCTTCGCTACTGGGCGGGCAATGCTCGTCTTGGCGTTGACACAGCGTTTGATGAAAACGTTGTCAAAGTTGGAAAGAGACTCGCCACAAAGATTTTCAACGCGGCCAAATTCGTTTATCAGCAGCCTGCCGAGTCGGGGGAGATAAGCGAGGAGCTCGATCGTGCGTTCCTTCACGAGCTCGCCGAGTTGGTGAAGCGCGCGACCGCGGCGTACGATCGCTTCGATTACAGCGGCGCTCTCTCGGAAACGGAAGCGTTTTTCTGGGGCGTGTTCACTGACAACTACATCGAGCTTGTGAAAGATCGTGCAAAGAGCGGCGGTTCAGGCGCAAGCTCAGCTGTTGGTGCGCTGAACATCGGACTGAGCGTGCTTCTGCGCCTCTTCGCTCCGGTTCTTCCGTTCATCACGGAGGAAGTGTGGTCGTGGAAGCTTCGTGAAGAGACCGGTGTTGCGAGCATCCATCGCGCGCAGTGGCCGACGGTTGATGACGTCGCGTCGCGCGATGGACTCATGGATCTCACGATTGCAGCGATCACTGCTGTCCGAAAGTTTAAAGCTGAGGCGAAAGTATCGGTGATGGCTTCTTTAGATGAGCTCGAGTTTAGCGTGCATCCAGCTGCTAAAGATTCTATCCGCGTTGTGTTGGGCGATCTCGCGGCATCCTCG
>DATLDN010000191.1:0-12632 GCA_035525855.1 Gemmatimonadaceae bacterium | reverse complement strand
GAGCTGAACAGAGGCTCTCCTGAAACGACATCGACGTAGATGCCCTGCTCATGATTGTCCCAGTACTCGTTTCTGAACGGCGTCTCGGTCGCGTCGCGCTGCGTCACCGCATACTGAAGCGGCGTCAACAGCTTCTTTAGCTCGGCATCGCCCCTTTTCAACGGCTTCTGGGCGACCTTGGACGCAACTCCGCTTTGCGCAGCCCCGATTTGAATCGGTGCAGCAGCACAGAGTACGGCGGCAAAAAAGAGCTTCGATCTAATCATCGTGGACCTCGGATGTCCGAAATTATCGAGACGGCGTGAACAACTCTTATACTCCGCAACACTCGCGATGGATTCGCAAAATCGCTAGTTCGGATACCCGGCGCGAAGAAATAACGGCGCTCGTACCAGACGGGATTGCTCAGGGTCTCCCCATAAGCGCCCGAGATCGTCCGCAAGCTTCTCTAACCCATCCAGACCGTTTTTTTCGACGAATCGCGCAGTAGCCGACCAGCTTCGCACGTAACCGAATAGCTGCGGAAGCGTAAGCGAGCGTTCGAGAGTAAACGACGGTGTTTCGATTTCTCGAAATGGAAAATCAATGGTGGTGTAACCGTCCAGCAGAAGCTGTCGCTCGGGAAGCCAGTAGCTCTCGATTGTCACGCGATTGAAATGATGAAGCGTGCTCTCGAGCTCGGGACTGTCGAGTACTGGATCGCCGTAACCCCACACCGCAATTGCGCCGTCAGACTTTAGAACTCGCCGAGCTTCAGCGAAAAAGCGCGCCTGATCGAGCCAGTGAAGTCCCTGTGCAACCGTTAACAGATCAACACTGGCATCCGGCAAGCAGCTCGATTCAGCTGCCGCAACGCGATACTCGATTCCATTCTGTAGAGTAGCCTGCGATATCTGCGCAGCGCTCGCGTCTGTCGCGATAACGCGCTCGAAATGCTCGGCGAGTCCGCGCGCGGCCTGTCCACTCCCTGTCGCGCAGTCGAGCGCGAGCCGCCGATTAGCCGGCAGCGATGCAACAAATTCAAATAATCTCTTTGGATACTCGGGCCGGTATGCCGCGTATAATTCCGCGCGGTCCGAGAAGAGATCTTTGAAGCTCAGAACTCCCGCTTCCGCATTTCCTGGAAGAAACGCTGCGCGCGATCGTTTTCCTTAATCGTTTCTTCGTCGACAGGATCGTCGGAAAGATTCGAATCGTATTTCTTGCCGAAGCCCTTTGGAATCTTTGACTTCGAGCCCGATTTTGCGGCGTTTTTCTTCGCCAGTGCAGCAAGCTTTCGTTTGTCCATTTCAGAGCCGGTGTGATGTCCGACATAAAGGTAGCGGCGCGTTGGCGCGCGTCACCAGATTAGCTTGTGTAAAAATCTGAATCAGGGGATGGTTTGAGAGCTCGAGAAGGCGTTTTTTTATTTGTGGCAGCGGTCATTGGGCCGGCGTGCGGCGGTCCTGAGATAATCGACCCCGGGCCGACACAGTCGGTTGCGTATTATTTCGCCGGAACGGACGAGACGGGCGCGTTGCACGTTCACGTCCATTGGGTGCAGTCAAAACACGCACTGACGCTGCTATCTCCCTGCGTGCCGCAGGACGACTGTGACATCTATGCCTTCAATGGCACCGGCATCACAGAGTTGGGTCTTACCCAGCCGCCTTTTGTAGTGAATCTCGCGTCAGGGTCAGGCACGTTCACCGATCCGGGAATTTCATTCACGATTACTACGGTGAACGGAAAGACTTTCAACTACACGGGCACCGTCGTAACCAAGGGCGACGCTGTCCAAATGGACGGAACGCTCATTGGCACAAACGGAATCCACCCACCGTCGCGCCTCGTACTTGACCGGCAGCTTTAAGAAGCGTCGCAAAATGAAATCGATATTTCGCGGGCTCGCGTTTGGAGCTGCGCTCGTCACAGCGATAAGCACGCGAGGGATCACACAATCCGAGTATCGGAACATGGAAGGCGGCCGTCCCGTGCGTGTGTCCGACGCGAGCCCCACCGAGCTTCACGGACTCGATCTCGATCTCACCACTGTTCGCGTAGACAAGCTGTCGTTCGGTCGATACCGGCTTCAGGTCGAGCCACGTCTTTCCTACGGAATTCGTCCCAGAGCTGATATCTCAATTCGCACGCTCGGATTTTACAGGGAGCCGAGTGCGATTCCGCGGGGTACAATTGCGGGAATCGGAATCGGCGGGGAATACCAGGTGAAAATGGAAACGCTGCGCTCGCCTGCGCTTGCACTCGCCGGCGAGGTGTGGGCCCCTACGGGGCCGAACGCGTCTGTGCCCTCGTATTCGCTGAAAGGCCTCGCGACGAGAAGTTTTACTTTCGGACGGGTACATCTCAATGCCAGCTACGGAACGTATTCGATCAAGATTCCCGTCCCGCCACCGGGTGGTACGCTGATTCCGCCGATCGTCGACGGCCCGTGCATGATGTCGCCTTCCGATGGCGGACTATCTCCTCGTGCGTCATGCTCGACTTCATTTGGAGTGCCATTGTCACTGCAACAAGCGGCTGCATTAAAGCCGGGAACAAACACCGGTGCACACTGGCTTTGGGGAGTTGCCGTAGATCACTCGTTTCCGTTGCGATCGCTACTTCTGATTGGCGATGTGTTCAGTGAAGGATTCGAGGGACTCGGCCGGCGCAACGACTGGACCGCTGAAGTGGGTGCACGAAAGCAGCTCACGACCAGGCTCGTCACCGATCTCAGCGTCGGCCGGCATTTCGAGGGTGTGAGCCTGTCGTGGTTCGCGACTTTTGGTACGACTCTGAGCTACGCCTTCGGTCGATGACAAAAAACTCGCGATTGCTTCTTCGTATCACTGTGTGCGCAGCGTCTTTCTATTCTGCAGCTCCAGCGCAGTCGCAGACTCGTTTGTACTACGAGCAGACATATATGCCTGCTTCGCACAACTGGGTTTTCCGTACGCGCTACCCGAACGCCGATGGACTTTTCAACGCGTTCGACTACGGGCATGGTGTTTTGTACGAGACGTTGTGGCGGCACCCATCCGCGCCCGCGTCAGTGCTCGAGCAAAAGCAGTTCGACTTCATAACAAAGAAGCTTCTCGTCGACCCGCCCGGCGTTACCCTGGATGAGGCGGCAATTGCGCCTGAATTTGTGAAGCTGGCTCCTGAAATGGCAGAGATGTTTGAATGGGCGCACATGCTTCACCGTCAGATCTACGATATCCTCGCGGACGAGCGGATTGTCGATCACGACAGGGATGCGCGTGTTGCACAAGTCGTGAAGTATTACCGTTCGCGCCCCGCGCTCGCGTTCAGCAGCCATCCGAAGGACATGGAGCTAATGGAAGGCCAGCCGTATTCGCTCGCTTTCCGAAAAAAGTTTCCGAAGTACAACGGTCTGATCTGGTCGTACCATTGGCTTCAGATGACGTTGTACGATGCATTGCTGGCCGGTCAAAATGCTGCGGAGCGTCATGCGAACGTTGCTCTTGTTACCGATCGCTTCTGGGAGATGCTCCGCGGCGGGCAGCAATCTCTTCCCGCGATGATGCCCATGTCGCCGGCGATTGCTACACGTTTTTCCGCGCGATTTCCCGAAGCAGCGATAATCTTCGACAATCTGCATTCGCTTCACGATGTGGTCTCCGATGTCCTTGCTAATCCCGCTGTTGCGCGGGATAAGAAACGCGCAGAAATTCTTGCCGCCGCCGCGCGGTATCGTGATGACACCTCCAACGTCACCACCGCCGAGGCGTGGCGGTCGATGGCGGCAGAGATGGGTGTCGACAACATGGGCGGACTGCCGCCTCTCAGACGTTCTCAGTAGGGTTTCGATGCGAAGCTGGATGAAAAGCGCGCGAGCAAGCGCGGCAGGGCTGATAGCACTCGCGATAGCCGCGGGCTCGTGTGTCGATGCAACAGGACCGGCCGCGCTAAACGCTCCAACCAACGTCACTGTCACTCTGATTTCTCCCCACTCGGCGCGAATCAGCTGGGCTGCGCCGTCTGCGCCGGAGGTTTACTACATCGAGACGTACTTCATTTACAGAGATGGGGTAAAGATCGGTGAATCCTCAACAACGACCTTCGTCGACAACGGTTTGAGCGAAGGGACTACATACAAGTATCGCGTCGCCGCCTTCGGAGTTGGATTGACGTCGGATCAATCTGTGGATGATGCAGCTTCGGCGATAACCGTTCCGGATGTAACTGCGCCGACAGTTACATCATCGAGCCCGTCCCATGGATCGACGAACGTACCGCTGGCATCGACAATCACCGCGACGTTCAGCGAACCCATGGATGCGATTACGGTCAATGCGACGAACTTTATTCTGAAGACGTCAGGCGGGACCGCGATACCGGCCCTGGTGACCTACAATGCGACCACGCGAACTGCGTTGCTCACTCCTTCCACCGCATTGCCGAGTGCATCGCCATTAACAGCGACAATCACTACGGGAATAAAGGACGTCGCTGGAAATCGCCTGGCATCTGATTTTTCATTTTCGTTTACGACGCGAGATGAGATTCCGCCGACTGTCGTTTCAATCAGTCCATCCAATGGATCCACGGGCCTCGCCACGAATGTGCCGCTCACAATCACGTTTAGTGAGGCGATGGACGTCGCGTCAGTTACCGCGTCGATTGCGCTCAAAGTCACGTCGAGCGGAGTCACAGTTCCAGGGAGTGTGAGCTACAATCCGAGTACGTTGACCGCCACGTTCACGCCTGCAGCATCGCTTGCTTTTGCGACGAGCTATACGCTGACAGTAAGTCCAGTGGCGAAAGACGCGAGCGGAAACGCCCTCACGGCGAGCACGTCTTCGACATTTTCAACCGCTGGTGCTCCGGATACGACGCCGCCCACAGTCGTAACCGTATCGCCAACGAATGGTGCGGCGTCGGTGTCGGTGAATTCGACCGTGGTTATTTCGTTCAGTGAACCGATGGACGGAACCAGTATGACGTCGTTGACCGTACTGCTCAAGTCAGGTTCTGTGACGGTTCCCTCGGTTGTTTCCTACAGTGGGGCAACGAATTCCGTGACAATCACGCCAACGGCGCCGCTCGCGTTTGGGGCTGACTATTCCGTGACGGTAACAACCGGTGCAAAAGATTTAGCGGGCAATGGGCTCGCTTCGCAGTTCTCATCGGCGTTCACCACCGCTTCCGCCCCTGACACCACGCCGCCGAATGTCGAAGCAATCACTCCCGCCAACGGAACGAACAACGTTTCTGTGAACACGGTGATAACCGTCAAGTTCAGTGAACCGATGAATTCCGCTACGGTCACGGGGAGCGTCGCCCTCGTCATTGCATCGAATTCTTCGCCGGTTGCGGCAAACGTCAGCTATGACGCTGCTACAAATACCGCGACGCTCATTCCATCCGCACCGCTTTCATTTGCAACTGCTTACACAATTACAGTGAGCACAGGTGCAAAGGATCTTTCCGGAAATTCGCTGCCTTCCACGATTACATCCGGATTCTCTACGGCGTCCGCGCCTGACGTCATAGCGCCGAACGTCGTGTCGGTCACACCTGCAAATTTGGCTGCCGGAATCAACGTCTCAACGAACATCACGATCGAATTCAGTGAGGCGATGAACTCTTCGTCGATAAATGCCTCAACAGTAGTTCTCACGCTTACGGGAACCAGCTCCACGGTTGCGGGAACCGTCAGCTACAATCCCGCGACGAGAACAGCGACATTCACTCCTTCATCTGCACTCGCGTTCAGCACGAGTCACACGATTACAGTCTCAGGTGTGACGGATTTGTCGGGCAATGGGCTGGCGTCGCCGTTCTCGTCGGTCTTTGCAACGGGTCCTGCGCCGGATTTGACGCCCCCGACTGTCGCGTCGACGAATCCGCCGAATTTTGCTACCGGCGTTTCGCCGACCGTCACGCCAACGGTGACGTTCAGCGAGCCAATGAAGTCGTCGACACTCAATGGGTCGACGATCACACTCACTTCGTCAGGGTCACCTATCGCAGGAATTGTCAGCTACGATCCAGTCTCGAGAACGGCGACGTTCACTCCTTCATCCCCGCTGTCCTTCTCGACGTCGTACACACTGACCGTAACGACGGGCGTTCAGGATATCGCAGGAAATCAGCTCGCATCGCAGTTCACGTCGAGCTTCACTGTGATGCCAAATCCGGATACAACGCGCCCGACTATTCTCACAACTTCAGCGGGCGGTCGAGCGGCTTTGCCACTGGAGAATCCAAGCGCGATAACAGTCACATTCAGCGAGCCGATGAATGCGGGTACAATTACAACGAGCAGCATTAAGCTGAAGAGCAACCAGACCGGTAACGCCGTGCCGGGAACGGTGACGTACAACAGCGCGACAAACACTGCGACCTTCACACCGTCTTCACCGCTTGGATACCAGGAAAGCGGTCAGGGCAGCTACACGATTACAGTCACAACGGCCGTTGCAGATCTCGCCGGAAATACGCTCGCGTCAAACTTTGATTTGGAGTTCGTGCGCCTTCCCTATTTCCAGGGCACGAGCTCGGATCTCGACGTCAGTAAACCGCAGATTCACATCCATGTCACTTTCTCTCAGAGCGGAACTGCGATAACGCTCTCTAGCGAATGTCAGCGACTTCCCGGCGCCGATTGCGATCTGTTGCCAAGAAATCAGCCCGGCGTCGACGCGGTCGGGCCGCTCGACGACACAGCAGGTGGAACCATAGGAATCGCTGCGACGATTACCGAGCTATCGGGGACGCTTAACGGAACCAACATCGCGTTCACGTTCAAGGTTGCTAACGGAAGAACGTTCGCGTTCACTGGAACGATGACTGATGAAGACACGATGACCGGCACACTCAGTGGCGCAACGCTTACTACTTCAGTTCCAATTACCCTTTCGCGCTTTTAACGCGGAGCGACGCCGACGTCTCTGATTTCTCCCTTGAAGTAACGCGCGAGATAAGCGTCGGTGACGGCGCTTATCAATCGCCTGCTCGTCGCGTTGTACGCAGCGCCGTGATGCCCGGGAGGATAAATCCTGAGCTCGACGTCCTTACCGGCATTCGTGAAAGCCGTCAGCAGCTGCATCGTATTCGCCGGATGAACGTTGTCGTCGAGCAGCGAATGTATCAGCAACAAATGACCCTTTAGCTTCGACGCGTTGAGTATTGGCGAGCTCTCGTCATAGCCCTGCTTGTTGTCGCTCAACAATCCCATGTAGTGCTCGGTGTAGATGGAATCATAAAGACGCCAATCACCGACAGCCGAATTACCTGCTCCGACTTCGAACACGTCGGGATACATCTCCATCGTGTACACAGTGGAGTATCCGCCGTAGCTCGTGCCGATAATCGCGGTTCGCTTTGGATCGACGTACGGCTGCGTGTCGAGATACTTCGCCGCTTCAGCGAAATCCTGCGCTTCGTATTTGCCGAGGTGCTTGTAGACGATCTTCTGGAATGCACTGCCGTAGTTGTTTGTCCCGCGATTGTTCAGACCGATGACTATGTATCCCTCTTGCGCGAACCATTGATTGAGTCCGCTCGTGCTGAACTGATCGTACACCTGCTGTGATCCCGGCCCGCCATAAATGTTGAACACTACCGGGTAACGCTTTGTCGGATCGAACGGAATCGGCTTGATCATCGAGCCGTCGATGTGCGCTCCATCCGATGTCGTGAACGAGAAAAATTCCTGCGGCGAATACTCGTGCGTTGCGAGCCACTGAGTCACAGCTGCATTTCCTTCCATCTGCCGCAGCTTTCCGCGCTCCGTTGACCACAGATCTACCTGCGTTGGTTGTGTCCGCGACGACCAACGGTCGATGAAGTACTCTGTGTTGGGCGACATGTCGAACTGATGGTTGCCCGGCGTTGTTGTAATCGCACGAGCACCGGTGCCATCGAACTTCACGGAGTACAGCTGACGCTGAAGCGGAGACGCCTGTGTCGACGAGTAATAGATGGTCTGTTTTTTTGGATCGATCCCTTCGATGCGGGTCACGCTCCACTTTCCACGTGTCACCTGGTCGATCAGCTTGCCCGAATAGTCGTACCGGTAGATGTGCTGAAATCCATCTCTGTCGGAGATCCAGAAGAATTCATTCGACCCTTCGGGGAATGAAATCATGTCCTGGATGTGCGCATAAAAATCGTAGACGTCGACCCATGTCTTTGACGTTTCGGTCATCACAAGACGACGGCCCGCGGTGTTTACGTCGAAGAAGAACAGCTTCATCTCATTCTGCGCGCGGTTGAGCGTCATCACCGCGAGCGTGTCGGGCCGGCTCGTCCAGTATATGCGCGGGATATAGAAATCTCCGCGCTCCCCGGTGTCGAGCCATACGGTGCGCGCGGTCGCTACGTCAACGACGCCGATGCGCACTTTCGGATTTGGATCGCCGACGAGTGGAACCGGCAGCTTCTCCCACTCTTCGTGCATTCCCGAAAAATCAGACAGCTGCGTGATCGGCTCGGCGCTGTCGTCCAGCTGCCAGTACGCGATGCGGCGATTGTCCGGCGACCATCGCCACGCTTGCGCCATTCCAAATTCTTCCTCGTATACCCAGTCGAAGTGACCGTTGTACACGTGTTCAGTCGCGTCGCGCGTGAGCTGGGTTTCTTTCGCCGTGGCGACATCGACAACAAACATGTTGCCACCCTTCTCGAGACCGAGCTTCGCTCCACTTGGGGAAAGCTCGGCGGTGCGCGCACCTTTCGTTGCGAGCTTCAGCGATCGATCACCGAGCGAATAGATGTAGAACTCCGATACGCCGGAGCGACGATAGATCGGCTGGAAATTGGACTGAAATACGAGATGCTTCGAGTCCTGCGCCCACTGGAACGAATCGTAGTCGAACGACTGATTCGTTTGGGGGAAGGTGAGACCTTGAGTCGTAAACAAGGTCGTGTCGCGCCCCGTTGAAGGGTCATACGCCTTGATCACGTCGCGGCCGGATGCGTCGCGTTCTATGAAAGAGAATCGGCGTCCCCCTTCAAACCAGTTAACGCTTCGCGGCCCGCTCCGGCCGGCAAGAATGCTGCCTGCATTGAGCGCTTCATCGAGAGAGGAAAAGCGCTGCTTTTGCTGCGAGAAAGCGATGGCAGGCGAAAGTGCCAGTGCCAGAAGGATACGATAGGTTCTCATACCCTTAACATAAAGACGGCGGAGCACCATCGCTCCGCCGTCTTTAATCTTTACGTCGCGACGTCCCTACTTCTCGATCTCGTCCGAAGCTGTGACAGCCGGACTGTTTTTCAATGGGCCATACCCCGTGCGCCCCGGATGATCCGGAATAGTCAGTGGTGCTGAGCCAACGTTGTTCGCGTAATTGCTTTCGGCGAATTGGTGGCACAGACCGGTAATCGGATCCTTCACTCGCGGACAGTTCCCTCTCCTGTCAGCCGCGTACCCTGGGTTTACCTCGACTTGTATCCGGTAATTCCCAGGTGGCACCACTGGTTGCCCATCGCCGCCGTCAAGTAGGAAGTATTGTCCTCCGAGCTTGAACACATAGGTGTCAGCCCATCCGTCACTGATGCCCTGATATCCGTCATGCGTAAGGTCGCCGCAGTTCCGATAATTCCAGGTGCCATCGCCGGTATTCACGTTGTACGGATCGGTGTCGAGCATGCAGAAACCACGCTTGGCAGCTTTCCACTCTTTGCCACTCGCGTCGATCAATCGATACGTCGCGTAGTGCTGGAAATGAAAGTGCCCGTGACAGGTTGCGAATTCGAACAATCCGTCCTGGTCGCTGAAGTTTCCGTCTCCATTCGGGTCCATGTGCTTGAGCGGACTACCGATGAAAACGTCCGCGTTGCCAATGTTAGGCGTGGTAACTGTAAAGCGTAGAAGCGTGTGCGTCCCCGGCGTTATTCCTCCCTCCTCGACGCTGCAAAAACTCGCCGGCAGATCTTCGACTCTTACGACCCAGTTCTGTTGTGTGGCCTTCGCGTCGACGATCAGATCCGGCAATCCAACCGTATCGACTGTGTTCTGTGTGCGGCGCGACCTCATACCATCCGCATCGGATGCAACGGTAGTGGGTCGATTGGCGTCGACGCACGACACGACGCCAATCAGGGCTACTGCGAATGCTGCATAACGCATTGAACAACCTCGGCAACAAGTGGAGCTCCGAGTTTGAATCAGGAATTATTTTTTGGCAAGACTCAGAAATGCCAGAGCGCAGAGAGAATGATTTCTGCATCTGACTCACGCTCGTGCGTCACCGGCACGCGGCCTCCAACACCGAGCACGAGATGGTGGATTCGGCCGACGTGATACTTCACTCCCGCTCCAATTGCAGCTGTCTGTCGCCCGCTCTCTTCTCCGTTCACGACGCGTTCTGTCTGGAATTCGACCAGTGTCTCGAGCCGCTCGGCAACGTGGTAAAGTCCAGACAGCGCCAGAGCGAATTCCTCTTCGTTCGGCTCGTCGACGTGACGGTGGACGGCCGTGCTGTAAGAGAGAAAGCTCACAAGCTCTGCTTCGCCGCGCTTGTACCCGAGATCCACGTACGGCTCGAGCTCTACAATGTGTGCACTGCCAATGGCTTTCCGGTCGTTCCCCGTCGGAACTCCGAGCGCCAATCCCCCGCCGAACAGAATTCCCCGGTCAGCTAATCCGTAGTTGGCGAGCTTGAGCGCAATCTCACCACTTCCAACTGCATTCGCCGTCGTGCCCGATTGTCGACGCGAAGTGATCGGAATATTTGCTTCGATGCTGACGCTGTGCGTGAATGCGTATTCGCCCTCCAGGCGCATCGAATGCTCGGTGAAGTCTGTGTCTATCTGCCGAAACAGATAATCCACTCGAATTTTCGTGTCGGGGCTTGGGGATTCCGTAAAAAGCGGGTGCGCGAAATGGAGCTGTCCCTCGTGTCCTTCACTTTCGTGTTCGTGTTCGTGCTCCTGGGCAAAGGAAACTCGTGGCAGAAGAATGCAGAACGAAGCCGTGGCGACTATACGCAATAGATCGCGACACGGTTGGTGCCGATTGATAAACGACATTGAATCCCTCCCTCGGGATGTTGTTAACTGGTTAGTTGTGTTGCTGCGAACCGCCGACTACAGCGTGTTCGACGAGGGAGGTCCGTTGGGGTAAGGAAGAAAAAATGGTGACGGAGATTGTGGACGGATTGTCGCGGTCGTCGGAATGTGCGCGGCGACAACGACAGGAGGATCGACGAAAAGAGTTTCTGCAACAGACCTGATCAATACAGCGCCTGCATGACTCGATGCGCCGAGACAAGAGCATTTTGCGGAGTGCTCATGGGTTGGCGCCTTTCCGTGCGCCCCGTGCGTCATCACATGCGCGAATGCCGAATGTTCCGCGCCTTGATCGTGCACGGCGCAGACGTGCAAGCCTGGCACCTCTGCAAGGAGCAGAACGAGCCAGACACCGGACAACAGCGAGAAAATCGACCGCGCGAACGAGAATCGCATCCGCGACAAAGCTATCCGGGAAACAGTCGCATCGCTATCGACTTACGCCGATGCAAGGTCGTCTGCAAGCGGCGCGCGCCCGTTACTCGCTAGTATCGGTCCCCGCGATCACGTCGGCGTACGAGCTCGTCCATTGTGATTGAATCTTCCTGTTCGCGAACCCGCTGTGCGTAGCTGAGCGTCACGCCGTGATCCCGCATACGCACCAGATCGTCGAGGTTCGCCCGCGGAAACAATCTTCGCATCCCTTCGGCGTAGTCGCCCGTGACGCCGTGATCGCGCGCGGCCAGAAGGTCGTCGGTTGAAAGTTTCGAAAATCCCGCCCGAGACAGCGCGCGAATGTAATCGGGCGTCACACCATGATCGCGAAGCTGGCGGGTATCACTCGCGCTAAGCCGCTCATAGCCGAGCTGAGCGAGTCCACTAATGAAGCTCGACGTAACTCCATGGTCGCGAAGCTCGACGAGCTGGTCCGCCGAGAGTTTGCCATAACCCGCGGCGCGCAATCCAGTGATGTAGTCCGGCGTAACCCCATGGTCCCGCATCTCGATCAAATCATCCACATCGTTCAGATGGTATCCGAGCGACCCGATGCCGCGCACGAACTCGTAGCGAGCACCGTGCATTCCCATTCTGATGAGATCTTCGATCGATGGCCTGTTGTATCGTTGTGTTTTCAGCTCATCGACGAGCGCGTATCCAACATCATGCATCGCCAGGTAGAATTGCTGCTCGTCTGATGGACGCCCGTAACCACGACTCGACATCTGGTTCGCAAATCGTGAATCCGGAGTAAACGTGAACCTGCCGGTTCCGTGACCGCGGTATACCTGCCCCTCGAAATTGAATGTGCCGGCGTCGCGGACGAGAGAAAAACGAACGGGGCCGTCACCGTCGGCGAGCTGCGATCGGGAGACACCCTGCAGCAAACTCGGAGCGATTCCGTAGGACGTCGATCCGCCGCGGCGCCCACGATAGTCGTAGTCCTGGAATGACAGCTGAACACGGTCGTCGGACACATTGTAGCGAGTCTCCCAGTATCCGCGCGCAGCAACCTGAGCATCGAGATGGTTGGCGGGCGGAGTGTAAACTGAAACGACTATGAGAGCGGCTAACCTGGAGATAGACATGGAATGCTCGGCAAATGGGGAAATCGTAGTTTTTTGACTGTCCAAGCTCCTTAAAGGTTTGTATCGGGTGAGAGTCGGTAAAAG
>DATLDN010000173.1:0-5213 GCA_035525855.1 Gemmatimonadaceae bacterium | reverse complement strand
AGACCTCTCGATAAGTCGATTGATCGAGAACGGTACGCTTACCGAAGACATGTCGACGTTGCTGGAGGGATGCGTTCAGGCGCGGCTCAACATTCTTGTATCGGGCGGAACCGGCGCAGGAAAAACAACGCTGCTCAACGCGCTGACATCGTTCATTCCGGCCGATCAGCGAATCATCACAATCGAAGACGCGGCCGAGCTGCGACTTCAGCAGGAGCATGTCGTCCGTCTCGAGACACGGCCGCCAAACGCAGAAGGTCAGGGAGAGGTGAAGGCCGCTGATCTCGTCAAGAACGCGCTGCGTATGCGCCCCGACAGAATTATCGTCGGCGAAGTCCGGTCTGCTGAGGCTCTCGACATGCTTCAGGCGATGAACACCGGCCACGAAGGATCTCTGTCAACCGTCCACGCCAACAGTGCGCGTGATGCACTGTCGCGACTGGAAACCATGATACTCATGGCGGGGTCGAACCTTCCTGACCGCGCGATGCGCGAGCAGATCGCATCTGCACTCGACATCGTGGTGCAGGTTTCACGTCTTGCAGATGGGACGCGACGCATCACAAGCATTGTTGAAGTCACGGGAATGGAAGGACAGGTGACAGCAACGCAGGAGATTTATCGATTCCGTCGCCAGGGTATTGCGGCGGACGGAAAAGTTCAGGGCGTGTTCGAGGCGACTGGTATTCGTCCAACGTTTACTGAACGTCTCCAGGTTGCCGGCGTGAATCTGCCAACCGCGATGTTCTCCGAGGGTTACGCGCGGTGATCGCAGTTCTCGCCGCCGTCTTCCTCGGCGTGCTCTCGGTGATTGTCGGCGGGTATATCTTCGTAAATCGCAGGTCGCTCGCCGAGGCAGACATTGCGCGCGAACGGCTCAGCACGCCGGAAGGAGTGGAGCGCACCTGGCGTCTGCTCAAAGACGACAAAGTCAGCGACCTTGGGTTTGTAAATAATCTCCTCGCCGGAAAGAGCTGGGTGGAGTCGCTGCGAACCCAGCTGATGTACTCCGGCATCGATATGAAGCCGGGCGCGTTCGTCATGGCGTGGGGAACGTTCGCAGCATTTTTCCTGTTTCTCGGGGTGATGGTCTTTGGCGGAGTGTTCGGCTTTGTCCTGGTCTTTATTGGGATTGCGGGTCCATTCCTGTGGCTGAGACGAAAGCAGAAGAAACGCCTCAAGACATTCGAGCAGCAGCTGCCTGACGCAGTGGATATGCTCGTGAGCGCGATGAAAGCGGGATACTCGTTCCAGGCCGCCACGCAATTCATCGGTAACGAGATGCCTGAACCGGCAGGTCCGGAGTTCGCACGTTTCTACGATGAGCAGCGGTTGGGTATCGACGTCCGCTCAGCGTTGCTCAATCTTCAGAGTCGTGTCGGTAGCCAAGACCTCAAGATGTTCGTCACCGCAGTTTTGATTCAGCGCGAGACGGGCGGAAATCTCGGTGACGTTCTGCAGAATCTGGCAGACCTCATTCGCGAGCGAATTGCGATGCGGGGGCAGATTGAAACGCTCGTTGCAGAGCCGAAGATGTCGGCGAGATTTCTTGCTCTCCTGCCCGTCGTTGTGGCGCTGATTCTGTCTGTCGTGAGCCCGGGATTCATGACGCCGATGGTTGCAAGCGGGGGCGGGCGCATCGCCCTATTTACCGCGGGTATCGGAGTCATAATTGGTTATGCGATCATGATGCGAATCGCGGACGTGGACATCTAGTATGCCAATACTTCTCATTGCACTCATCTGGCTGGGAATTGGTGGGCTCGGCATTGCCACATGGCTTTTCCTGCGCGAGCAGTCGCGCCGTGGAGTTGTCGAGGCTATCGGTGGTGGAGACAGCGCAGTAAGACAGAAAATTCTCCGGCCCAATGCGAGTAAGCCTGTCAGCGCGGTCGGGCAGGAGCTGCTAAAGCGTGCGCCATCAGTCTGGGCGCACAACGCATCGATTCAGGAACAGCTTGTTCATGCGGGATTTGATAGTCCGTTGGCGCCCGCTGTGTATTCCGTGGCGCGCGTTGCGTGTCTCATCATCTTCCCTGCGGTTGCTCTCATCCTTGTGCCGGGTGGAAGCATCATGCAGGCGTTTGTGATTGGAGTTTCTGCTGCATTCATTGGACTGATCGTGCCGGTCGGTTACCTGATAAGAACAGTACGAAAGCGGCGCGAGAAAATCCGACGCTCGTTACCGGACGCACTGGATTTACTTGTTGTTTGTGTAGAAGCGGGAATCAGTCTCGACGCTGCGCTTCTCCGGGTCGCAAAGGATATGGTGTACGTGCATCCGGAGCTGTCACGCGAGCTGCTCATCGTCAACCGAAAAACGAACGCCGGTGTGACGCGTGAGGTGGCATTGCGCGGATTGTGGGATCGTACCGGAGTCGACGAAGTTCGCAGTTTGGTTTCGAGTTTGATTCAGAGCGAGAAGTGGGGCACGAGTAGTAGCCGTGTCTTGAGGGTGTCGGCCGAGACGCTTCGAAGGAAGCGCCGGTTTGCTGCGGAAAAGAAGGCCGCAACAGCGCCAATCAAGATGCTGATTCCGATGGCGCTTCTAATCTTCCCTGCCCTGTTCGTCGTAATCATGGGCCCAGCCGTGATGAAGATCGTGGGAGCTTTCTCCGGGAAGTAAAGCGTAGGCAAGATGCCCTATGGCATCTTGCAATTTTTTCGCAATATTGTGGCGAATTCCAGCCGGATGCGACGCGCTATGTCGCCTCCGGCCAATAACATTTGTGACCCACGATTATCCCTGTCTCGGCCTGGCGTAGAGCATTGACCATTCTTCGAAGCGACCCAAAACGGGCTAGAGTTGGCACGGCGATTATCGAGCTTGCCGTAGCGTTGCCGGTTCTGTTGCTCATTGTGCTGGGTGCTGCTGACTTTGGCCGGATGTTCTTTACCGGTATCACAGTGGCGAATGCCGCTCGCGCAACAGCGGAGTACGCGACTTTGACGGTCGAGAACAGTGGCAAGGACACGGCGATCCTGAACCAGATCGGACGGGACGACGCAGGTGACGTTGCGGACGTGGTGGTAACGAGCGAGCGATTCTGTCGATGTCCTAATGGTACAACGCCCGCGTGCGACGGCACGTGCCCAGGCACACCGTCGGCCCCGGAAATTTTCGTAAAAGCGAAAGCGCAAAAAACGATCAACCTGATTCTTAGATATCCCGGCCTCCGGTCAACTATGACATTTCGTGATTCGGCGACATTCCGTGCACAATAGCCATGCATAACAAGCTGAGGTGCGGCAACGATCCTCGCCGGGGTGCAGTTCTGTTGTTAATTGCGATTGCGATGGTTGCGATCACCGGCGTGATGATCATGGCAATCGACGGAGGATTGCTGCAGCGTCAGCGAAGGATCGCGCAGCTAGCCGCGGACGCTGCGGCGAAAGCAGGCGCGATCGAGATTCTCAATCTGCGAACAGATTCGGCTATCAGCTCGGCGATAAGTGAAGCGTCACGCAACGGTTTTACAAGCGGAGTAGGTGGTCGCGTCGTTCAAGTAACGTATCCATCGACCGATGCCAGTTTTTCCGGAACGAATTTCGTTCAGGTTGATGTTCGGGACAGTGTCCGATCCATCTTCGCCGGGTTCATAGGACGGCCGCGCGTCGCCGTAAACGCGCACGCGGTTGGCGGCGTAACGGGAACGACGCAAGTCTGTATTGCAACGCTGAATCCAAACATGTTCCACGCGCTGATCGTCGAATCGGGCGGCCAGGTCAATGCGAGCGGGTGCGACGTGTACGACAACTCGAACAGCTCCGGGGCGCTCTGCGTTACAGCTTCTGAAGGCGGATCGCTCATAGCGGGTACCATTAGCATCGTTGGCGGATATGACTCGGGTTGCCGAGGAACTGTAAGTCCGACGGCAAAAACAGGACAGTCCCCGATAAGCGATCCTCTCGCTTCGACCGCGGTCCTGCAAGTCAGCGATACAAGCGGAGCATGCACCGGCGGATCGTATAATCTCCTGACGATCACCACGGATGTCACTCTGTATCCCGGTGTGTACTGCGGCGGGATTAAGGCAGGAAAGAGCACCAGCGTTGCTCGATTTACTCCCGGGGTGTACGTGATCAAGGGTGGCGGGCTGTCTGTTTCTGGTGGTGGGACGGTTATCGGTACGAACGCCACTCTGATAAATCTCGCGGCGCCAGCGGCGAACGGCGGCATATCGAAGTTTGCTGTAATCGATTTCGGAAGTGATGCAGTGATCAGCTGGACCGCGCCAACTTCTGGACGTATCGCCGGTATTGCAATGATGTCACCTCTCGGGCAAACCGATTATCCGGCACACGCCGCGCAACAGAATCAAATCACCAGCGCTGCAAACGCTACGATCGATGGGTCACTTTATTTTCCCGATCAGGAGCTGAGACTTGGTAGTGGCGGGACCCTGACGATCAACGGCGGAGCCGTAGCTGGCGACATTTTGTTTCGCAGTGACAGCCGCGTAAACATCTCGGGGTTCGCGGGCGCTTCGCCATTCGCGATTAAACAAGCGTCACTTGTCAAATAGCAGTGAATCGGCACAGTGCGACATGGTTTGGATTCGGTGGAGTCACTCATTTCCGCTCGAGTGAGAACGGCGGAGGGATGGTTGAGTTCGCGGTCGTCGGCGGCGTCTTCGCGGCGCTACTGATCGGAATATTCGAATTCGGCGCTGCAGCTTGGACCAAGAACAGCGTCGCCGCGGATGCCCGGGAAGGAGCACGCTATGCAATTGTTCACGGTAGCCGTAGTGCGACACCGACTGATCAGGCGGGTGTGCAAACGTACGTGAGGTCGAAGAGCCAACTGGGGAATGCAATTCGTGTTTATGTAACATGGCCGGAAGGAAGCCAGGCGCCGGGGAAACAGGTCAAGGTCAGTGTCGCCTATAGTGCTCCGCGCCGCGGTCCTTTCATTCCGGCTCATGTCGATAGCTCAACGTCAAAGATGTATGTCGTCTACTGATATGCGTCGCGGTGTTGACGCAGCAATTCTGGAGAGTACATGAAACGCGCAATTCGACGATCGCTTACCAGGATTGTCCGACGTGAGGAAGGGACGGCTCTTCTCGAGCTGGCTGTCGCTATTCCGATTTTATTGCTCCTCGTCATCGGGGTTGTCGACTACGCTAGACTCTACACAACCAGTATCACGGTAGCGAACGCCACGATGGCCGCCGGACAATACGGCGCCGCCGGGCCTCCGTGGAACGAGA
>DATLDN010000153.1:0-23644 GCA_035525855.1 Gemmatimonadaceae bacterium | reverse complement strand
ATCAAAGCATCTGCTCGTTGTTCTACGGGTAGTTCGACCGCATCCAGCGAAACTGGTCTTGATTTAGCGCCAACGCCGCCTCCCCGACGAGCCGCGCGGTGCCGCCGAGCATAATCGATGAGGATTCGTCGCATTGCCCCGGAAGCAATCGCGAAAAAATGCGCCCGATCCTGCCATTGGACCCGAGATTGGTCTACAATCTTGAGGTAAGCTTCGTGAACGAGCGCTGTAGTTGTGAGTGTGTGGCCGGTGGCTTCGGCACCCAGCTGCCTGTGAGCTATCCTTCGAAGTTGATCATAAACGAGCGGAACCAGCCGCTCCATCGCCTCGGGTGCTCCGTCGCGCAATGCGATCAGCGCCTGCGTGATCTCCTCGTCCGCTTGACCTTCCATTGTTCTCCAAACGGGTGTGGGCGGAAGCGCGCTCCCAAAATACGGATCTGAATTCACCACGCAACTGGCAGACAACCGCCACGAAAGGGCGTAGCGAAGCCGGAAAATGAGTAATTCTCCGCCTATTTGGCAGAGAATTACGGCCCCTGCCTTGCTCCCTCCAAGCGCTGATTAGACACACGCACTGTCAAACCAGAGGAATACATGGCAGATAAGGTAATTGGAATCGATCTCGGTACCACGAACTCCGTAGTCGCAGTAATGGAGGGCGGCGACCCCGTCGTGATTCCAAACGCTGAAGGCGGCCGAACCACCCCTTCGGTCGTTGGCTTCACGAAAGACGGCGAGCGCCTCGTCGGCCAGATTGCAAAAAGACAGGCGGTCACCAACCCGCAGAACACGGTCTTTTCCATCAAGCGGTTCATGGGGCGGAAAATGGGTGAGGTGAAGGAAGAAACCTCGCGTGTACCGTATAAGGTTGGTGGAGGCTCCAACGACGTGTCGATGGTCGAAGTCCAGGGCAAGCGGTATTCCCCGCCCGAAGTCTCCGCCATGATCCTTCAGAAAATGAAGCAGACCGCTGAAGACTACCTGGGCTACAAGGTCGAGAAGGCGGTCGTTACAGTACCCGCGTACTTCAACGATTCGCAGCGCCAGGCAACAAAAGATGCAGGCAAGATCGCCGGCCTCGAAGTTCTTCGAATCATCAACGAGCCGACGGCCGCCGCGCTCGCGTACGGTCTCGACAAAAAGAAGGACGAAAAGGTCGCAGTGTTCGACCTTGGCGGTGGAACGTACGACATCTCGGTTCTCGAGCTGTACGACGTTGAAGGCTCGCGCCAGTTCGAGGTGAAATCCACTAACGGTGATACGCACCTGGGTGGTGACGACTTCGATCAGCGCGTTATCGACTGGCTTGTCACTGAATTCAAGCGCGATCAGGCGATCGATCTTTCGAAAGATCCGATGGCGCTGCAGCGCCTGAAGGAAGCCGCCGAGAAAGCGAAGATGGAGCTGAGCACAACTCAGTCGACGGATATCAATCTTCCGTTCATCACCGCAGATCAGAGCGGACCAAAGCATCTCAACTACTCGCTGACGCGCGCGAAGTTCGAGCAGCTCGTTGATGATCTCATCCAGCGCACTCTTCCGCCGATGGAGCAGGCGCTCAAGGATGCCGGAATCAAACCGAACGAAATCGACGAAATAATTCTCGTCGGTGGATCGACTCGTATTCCGAAAATTCAGGAGATCGTGAAGAAGTTCTTCGGGAAAGAGCCCAACAAGGGCGTCAATCCTGATGAAGTCGTCGCAATCGGCGCTGCAATTCAGGGCGCGGTTCTAACCGGCGAGCAGAAGGACGTTCTGCTTCTCGACGTCACTCCGCTTTCGCTCGGAATCGAGACACTCGGTGGAGTTACAACCGTACTCATGCCGCGAAACACAACTATTTCCACAAAAAAGAGCGAGACCTTCTCGACGGCTGACGACAACCAGACCACCGTGGAGATTCACGTCCTTCAGGGAGAGCGAGAGCTCGCGACCTACAACAAAACGATCGGAAAATTCCAGCTCACCGGAATTCCGCCCGCACCGCGTGGTATGCCGCAGGTGGAAGTGACGTTCGACATCGACGCGAACGGAATCCTTCACGTTACGGCGAAAGACAAGGCCACCGGTAAGGAGCAGAAGATTCGCATCGAAGCGTCGAGCGGACTTTCTGACAACGAGATCGACCGCATGGTCAAAGACGCCGAGAAGAACGCGGCGGCAGACAAGGAAGCGCGCGAAAAGATCGATGCGCGCAACCGTCTGGACTCGATGACCTACGAAGTCGAGAAAAACGTCAAGGAGTGGGGCGACAAGGTGTCACCCGACATCAAGGGGAGGATCGATTCGGCGATCGAGCGGTCGCGCAAGGCGCTTCGGGGCGACGACATGGAAGAGATCCGGTCGGCACAGGAAGAGCTGAGCAAAGTGTTCAGCGAGGCCGGACAGTCGTTCTACCAGCAGCAGGCGCAGAGCTCCGGCGACGGCGCTCAAGCCGGTGGAACGCCCGGGACGCCGCCTGAGGGCGACGGTGCCGCAAAAACCGACGACGTGGTCGAAGCAGACTACGAAATCGTCGACGATAAGAAGTAAGGAAGTAGTATGGACACCGGGCGCAACCTCCGGGTCGCGTCCGGTGTCTTACATTTGTATACAACCCTAAGGAACAGGTAGCAGGATATGTCTTCACTTTCATCTCGTGCCCGCGTGGGACTGGCGGTTGTCATCGCCTTCCTCGGCGGACTCATCATCGCATCAGGTGGATTGAATCTCTCGCGGCTCGGGTTCGCGCAGACGAAGCCCAGTCTCGTTTCGACGGCGCCGATGGCGGAGGCGAGCAATGCGTTCGTCGCAATTGCTGATCACGTCACGCCAGCCGTCGTTTCGATCTCCTCTGAGAGTCGGCCGGCACAGGCGAGCCAGCGACGCAGATCTCTGCCGAACGGCATCACCATTCCGCCCGGAATGGAAGATTTCTTTGACCAGTTCGGACAGCAGGTCCCACAGGTCGAAGGGGGATCGGGGTCGGGATTCATTGTCTCGAAAGACGGATACATTCTCACAAATAATCACGTCGTAACCACGAACGATCGCACCACGGTTGCAGATCAGGTTACGGTGCAGCTGCTCGATCATCGCACGTACAAGGCGAAGGTCGTCGGCAATGATCCAACGACTGATATCGCTGTCATCAAGATCGACGGCGCAAATTTTCCGACGTTGCCGCTTGGCAATGACGTCAACAGTCGCGTCGGTGAGTGGGTGCTCGCGATTGGAAATCCGCTCGGTTTCGATTTCACAGTCACTGCCGGAATTATCAGCGCGAAGGGCCGGAGTCTTCCAGGTCTCTTGAACCGACGCAATGGCCCGAACTATTCGATCAGCGATCTCATTCAGACTGATGCAGCGATCAACCCCGGCAACTCAGGTGGCCCGCTCGTCAACTCGCGCGGTGAAGTAATTGGAATCACGAGTGCGATTGCGAGCCCAACGGGAGTGAACGCGGGATATGGTTTCGCGATTCCAATCACCCTCGCGAAGAAAGTGATGGAAGACATCATCGCTCATGGGCGCGTTCGTGTTGCTGTTCTCGGAATCCAGATCAACGAAGTGACGCCTGAGGATGCTGCGGTTGCAGGGATGAAAGACATCCGCGGCGCGAAGGTCGAAGGATTCGGCAGCGGCACCCCGAGTGGTGCTGAGAGAGCTGGAATGCAGCCTGGCGACATCATTGTCACGGCAGATGGTCAGGCCGTCGATCGTGTGAGCACACTTCAGCGCATCGTAAGAAATCACGCGCCAGGTGAAACGATCGACGTTGAAGTAATGCGGTACGGACAGAAGAAATCGTTCCGCGTGAAGCTGACGGAACTTGCGGAAGCGACGCGAACTGCCGCTGTTTCTCCTGTATCGCCGACAGCAAACCCGCGCCCGACCTCGTCATCCAACAAGGCGCTTGGTCTAACTGTCGAGCCATTATCTGCAGACATCGCAAACCAGGCGAAGATTCCCGCGAATCAGCGTGGTGTTCTTGTAACCGATGTTGTTCCGCTTGGTCCGGCGTATCAGAAGCTCGGTCGCAACGATGTGATTTTCGAGCTGCTATATCCTGGTCCGCGCCGTCCGATTCGAAATGCAGCGGAGCTCGATCAGGTTCTTCAGCGTGTGAAGCCTGGTGATTACATCAGCCTCAACGTTGCGAACCTGACAGCGGGAGCTGGAAGTCGAGTTGTGAATATCCGCGTTGGCGGTTGAGTAGGCTGGCGTAGAAACGCAGAGAGAAACGGACGGCCCAGCTTACGGGGCCGTCCGTTTTTCTATATGCATGTTGGACGCCCGCATCTGGACTCGAGGTCGCGAATGACGGAAAAATTGCAGTGGGTGCTCACAATCACTGAGCCGAATGCCGCAGGACGTCTGATTGGACGATATGCATCGAGAGACGATGCGATGCTTGCAGGCGAAAAACATTTCGAGAACGAAATGCTAAGAAGGAATTCAGATGACGATGAGCTCGGGTGGCAGATGGGAATGAACGGTGCCACCGCTCTTTCGGATATCGGCATCTACAGAGTGACTCGCAAATAATCACGGGAACCTGCGTTCACACTGCGGCGCGTCGTCTCGAAACTGTTTCGAGAATTTCTATCGCCTTTCCGGCGGCTCGCCGGCCGTACAATGCACCCACAACGTTACCGGTACCGCTATACGCGCCAATAACCCACACGTCCTGACGCACTTCCTTGAGTAGGGGCGTCGGGCTGTTTCGAGTAAACGATACGGTCGCGGCCCAACGATGCGTTACAGTCGCCGACACACCCACGGTGTTTCGTAACAGATCATCCAGATAACGCTGAACTTTTTCAGTTGTCTCGACAGATGTCGTCCACTCATCATCTTCGCCGACATCTCGCCCACCTCCCAGCACGACACGGCCGTCTGAGAGCTGCTGCCAATAATCGAGTCCATATCGATAAAACACTGGACGCGTAAGCGTGACGTTGTGATCGGGCGCAGACGCCGCCATCTGGAGACGAACGCTTCTCACTTCGTTGGATAATTCCGGGAATACACCTTCGAGGTTTCCATCCACAGCAACAACAACACAGCGGCATGAGACGCGTGCGCCTGTGCTCACAAGAACTTCATTTCCGGTAATTGCAATCGCTGCAGTGTGCTCATACAGTCGTGCGCCCCCACCGATCGCATTAGTGGCCAACGCGCGACATCGATCGAGTGGCTCGAATGCGGCATCTGTTGGCATCAGCAAGCCCCGACCTTCGGGTCCGTCGTAAAGCTCAACCGGCAGATCATCCGCACGCATTGCCACATACTGCGCATGACAGTCGGCCTCTTCTTCAGCCGACGCAGCAATTCGCAGCGACCCGACACGTCGAACATGATCCGGAGTTTCGAATGCAATCCGATCCAGCTCGTCGAGTGTCTCGCAATAAATTCCACGAGCACGCTCGCGGCCCATGCTTGCAACTGCGTCGTGATAAAACGCAGCAATCCCCGCGAGCAGAAACCCTCCATTACGCCCGGCGGCGCCGTCGGCGACTGTACTTGCGTCAATCCCTATGACGCTCGCACCACATGCAACCAGCTCGTTGACGCACGTGAGACCTGAGCCACCAAGCCCAACAACGCAAACATCCGCGCTTGCATTGGACTCGAGTCGCGGAAGAGGAGCCCATGCCACAGAGCCCCACACGGGAGGATTTTGATTCATAGGAACACCCTACAAAAACAAATCCACGCGCCGTCCGTTACTGCGACGACGCGTGGATTCATTAATCAGTATCCAGTGTTCTGTGTAATTCCCGGAGCTGTGTCGATCTCGTTCTGTGGAATTGGAAGAACTGTCTGCGTAATCGGAATGTTCAGCGCCGCAGCTATACCCGTTCGTTGAATGTCAGGGTAACGATCGCCTTCAAACGCAAGCTCGAGACGTCTCTCGCGCGCGATCGCAGCGAGCACATCCGCTTGCGTTCTTCCCGTCGTAGGCTCGGGTGCAAGGTTCGCACGAACTCGCAGCTTGTTGTATTCAGCAACTGCTTCGGGTAAACGATTCAGCTGTGCCAGTGCTTCCGCACGAATAAGAATTACTTCACCGAGCCTGATCACGTGCACGTGCTCAGCGCCGATTGTTGATGGATACTTCGGGGAATATGTGCGCGACCCATCAAGCTTGATGGACCAGATACCACGAGCATCCGTCGGCTTATAGTTCCCGATCACACCATTCGATGCAGGATCGAATGCGGCGATGATGCTCGTCGTCGGCGCTGCTTCGTAGCGACCGCCCAAGCCACGCGTGAGATAGTAATAGCCGACCAGATTGAACTGCGCCGGCGTAAAAATCACCCGGAAAATATCCTCCTTCGTGGTTGCGCCAGTTGCGTTGAACAAGTCACCGAACGCGGGTGCGAGCGCATAGCCCATCCCTTCCACTGCCAGCGCTGCTGCTTCGGCACCAGCCCAATCCTTTTGATAAAGCTTGACACGTGACTCCAGCGCGAGCGCCGCACCAACCGAGCCTTGGCGCGTCTGCGTTTTCGTCATCAATGTTTTCGATTTACCAATATCTGCGAGAATCTGCGCGTAAACTGCGGCCGGGGTCGCGCGCGTCGCTTGCGCTGCCACCGCCAACGACGTCGCCGGCTCGGTGACTAGCGGAACACCACCGTAAAGCTTGACGAGATTATGGTAGTGCAATGCGCGGAGGAAATAAGCTTCGCCAAGAATCTGATTACGCTCTGTATCCGAGAGGTCAGTGATTCCAGGTACTTTCTGGATTAGCTCGTTTGCGCGATCGATTCCTCGATAAATCGCGTTCCAGAGCGCCGTCACTTCAGCGTTCGACGATTGCATCTTTTTCGCCGACGCCTCGGAAAACGTCGTTAGCGTTCCTGAAGCACGCGCATTGTCGGACGCAACTTCCAGGAAGTTGATGATGGTCTCGCCGTAATACCCGCTGGACTGGAGCGCAGCGTATGCTCCATTAAGCGCCGCGCGGGCGCCCGGTGCATTACTGATTGCCGTCTCCGACGGGATCGAGCTCGTCGGCGGAACGTCCAGCGCATTGCTGCACGCTGCGAGCGCAAATGGCAGCGCGAGCACGAGTGATTTAATTCTCATTGTCGGGATCTTCTGTGATTTGAGTAGGGATGTCATGTGAGTGTTTACCATTGTCCGGAAACCCCCACCATCCACGTGCGAGCAAGTGGGTAAGCGTAGAAATCAGATCCGAGTCCAATGCTCGAACCGGACCCGCTGCTGTTCACGTCGGGATTGTAACCAGAGTATTTCGTCCACGTGTGCAGGTTGCGACCCGACACATAGAGCCTGCTGTCTTTGAACCCACCACCACCGCTGAAGAGTCGCGGAATCTTCACGCCGAAGGTCAGCTCCTGAAAGCGAGTGTATCCACCCGGCTCGATGAATCGAGTGGAGATTGTTCTCGCGCCTGAAGTACCATCGAAGCTGGCACGCGGCTGATCGGTAACGTCACCGGGTTTCTGCCAACGTTTGAGCACGTCCGTGAATTTGTTGTCGTAATTGAATCCGCCATCATCCGCGAAGATGCGCATCGCGTTGAAGATCTGGTTTCCGCCGCTGAACTGAAATGCCGCTCGAACATCGAACATTCCGTAGCTCAACGTGTTCGTGAACGCGCCCCAGCGCGTAGGCTGCGGGCTGCCACCAACGATTCTGTCGCTCGCATTGATAGCCTTATCACCATTGATGTCATCGTAAATGGCGTTGCCTGTTGCGGGATCAACTCCCTTGAAACGGATCAGGAAGTATGCGCCGAGTGGCTGACCAACCATCGCCGCGTTCACGCTGCGAACACCACCAAACACCGGCTGATCGTTATACAGGGCGGTGACTCTGTTCTTGTTGCGCGTAACGTTGAAGTCGCTCACCCACGACAAACCGTTCGGATTCGACGGACGCAAAATGTCAACGTTGAGCTCGAGCTCTGCACCCGTGTTCTCCATGTTCCCGATGTTGTCAGTGAAGCTCGTGAAGCCTGTGGTTCCAGTTATCGGACGTGAGAGCAACAGGTCGGAGGTCTTCTTTTTATAAAGGTCGCCGATCACCGTCACTCTGCTGTCCAGAAACGTCCAGTCGATTCCAACATTGGATTCTCTAGTCGTTTCCCACTTGAGATCCTGGTTCGCAAAATTGCTCGGCGCCGTTCCAGGAAGAGTTCCGTAGTTGGCACTTCCGAAAGTCGAACGGAAAGCGCTGTTACCGATTCCCTGATTTCCGGTCAGGCCATAGCTGCCGCGCAGCTTGAGTGAGCCAAGTGGCACGCGACGGAGGAATGGTTCCTCACTGATCAACCATCCGAGTGAAATCGCGGGGAACGTTGCATAGCGATTGTTCTCTCCGAATTTCGACGAGCCATCGCTGCGCACGCTGAGTGTTGCGAGATAACGATCGCGGAAATTCAGATTCGCGCGCGAGAAGAATGAAACAAGACGATTTGCTCCGCGCGCTGCACCGTAATCCGTAATGGTCGTAGCGTTACCTGCGTCGTGCAGGTCAGGGCTGCTGAAGCCTTCACCGCGAACAAAGTTGTTCTCAGTGTTGTTGCGTTCCGTGCTTGCACCGGCGGTCAGCGAGAAATCGCTTCCAACCAGCCCGCTCCATGGGGTGAACGTGAGAAAGCCTTCGCCTACAAAACGATTACCCGTGCTGTAGCCGGATTTTGCGACACCGTTCGCGCTCGCCGCATAAGTGCCGACAATCAGCTGCGATTGCCACTGACGCTCGTGGAGAACGAGCTGGTCGCCACCGACGCGAGCAGTGAACTGCAGGTTGTTCATGAGCTTGTACCGCGCCTCGAGATTTCCAAGTGTGCGATACGTCGTTGTCGGGCTGGAGTTGTAAGTCGCGAGCGCAAGTGAATTGGAGTACGCGAGTCCATCATCGGGATTCGTGAACGTTCCGTCGTCATGTCGCGCGGCGAACTGCGGCGGATTTCCGATGGCATTGGTGACGATGCCGTCGAGAGATGCATCGCCCTGGATTCGGTAATTCACTTCTCTTGTAACGTTTATGGACGTGCTCAGCGAAAGACGGCTCGATGGATCGAAGTCGAAATTCAATCTTCCACTCGCACGATTGTACGAGCTTCCCATCACGATACCATCCTGACCGAAATACGCTCCCGAGAGGTAATACCGCGTGCGATCCGACCCGCCGGTGACGCCGAGGTTTAGATCGCTGATCGGGGCAGTCCTCATGATCAGGTCCTGCCAGTCGGTATTGATCTTATCGTCGACGCCGGGAACGAGACCGAAGTTCTCAGGCTTCTCTTTGTCGTTGATAGCTCCCTCGTGCATGTACTCGATGTATTGCTGGGCGTTGAGCAACGAGAGTTTTCGCTCGACAGTCTGGTTTCCGCGATACGCGCTGAAAGTCATTCGAGCAGGACCGTTTCTGCCGCGCTTCGTCGTCACCATGATGACACCATTCGATGCGCGCGATCCGTAAATGGCTGTCGCGGCTGCATCTTTGAGCACCGTGATGTTCTCGATCTCATCAGGATTCAGCGTCGTGATCGCCGTGATGTTCTGCCCACTATATCCAAGTTGAGATAGATCGGCCGATTGCACCGGAATTCCATCGACGACCCAGAGCGGCTGGTTCTGCGCCGTGATCGACGAGGCGCCACGCACACGCACAGAAATTCCGTTACCAGGATTGCCGGCGTTTTGCGTTACCTGGACTCCCGCAGTTTTTCCCTGCAGCATTGCGTCAACGCCCGCCACAGGTGTGCCCTGAATGTCGGCAGCGGAAACAGTGCTGACAGCGGATGAAACATCCGCGCGACTGCTCGATCCATATCCAACGACAACAACCTGTGACAGTGTCGTCGCAATTGGTGCGAGCGTCACATCATACGTTGTCATCGAGCCGGGATCGACTGTTACGAGCTTTTGCGCTTGTACAAATCCAACACGCTGAACTCGAACCGTAACGCGTCCCGGTAACACGCCGGTAAGCGTGTAGCGACCTGTGGGATCAGTGATTGCCCGGCGGCCACCGCCGAGTATCTGCACCTGGGCAGATGGAATCGGCTGCCGGGTCGTCGAATCGATGACCATTCCCTGGATAACACCATTTCCCTGCGCGAGTGCTGGCGCAGCACGTGTGAGGCACCCCAGAACGAGTGCGATGAGCAACGCCGGGGTTAGACGAAAAACCTTCATGCTTCTGCTCCTTGTGGAGAAGGGTTGATCTTGCGGCGAAACGGTCACTCTGGCGGAAGTGTTGCGCGTCCGGTTTCCGCGTCGAACGTGCTTCCACTCGGAAGCACTGAAAGCTTTACGTCATACGCGCCGAGCTTCGGTGCGTTTGGTTTTGATATGAGCGCTCCTCTCGCATCGAATACCACCACTGCGCTCGCGCCGAGTATGGTCCACTTTCCATCGGGATTCACTTTGAGCACCGTGCCTTCATCGATCCCGACTGCGAGGAATGAGGGCCGCTCGAGAACCACGCTGAGAAGTCGATTGTTGCGTTGCCGCCGAATGAAATGCTGATCGACGATTGCGTTGTGAAGAAATCCAAGACCTGGAACAATCTCGATTGCATTCCGCGCAACGCGATTCCACACTGCACTGTCGACGGGCGTGCGGTTCCCGTTGAAATACTGATTGCCGGTGAGCATCGAATCACTCATGATCGCCGCGCCCGCGGACGTACCGCCGAGGACGGCGCCTTCATTGAAGCGCTGGTGAATGACGCGAAGCGCTGCTGAGCCATTCAATGCTGCGGTGATGCGCGCCTGATCTCCCCCGCCGAACCAAACTCCAGTGGCTGTCGACAGCTGGCGAACTACGGAGTCGGCGTCGGCGTCACTTCGTTTCAGATTCAGCACAAATGCTTCCGCGCCGAGTTTTCGGAAATCGTCTGCTTTCTCTCGACCTCCCGCATCTCCGTCACTGCTCGCCATCGGAAGCACGGCGATTCTCGCTTTGCCTTTGCCGCCGGCGAGATCCACGAATTGCTGCACGAGCTCGGGCGCCTGCGATCCACCGCCTACAATGAAGAGAGTTCCCTTCGGGCGGTCCCCTGCATTGATGCGCGAAATATTCGACGTCCGCGGTGCCGTGCCTCCAACCATGCACCCCGTTGCAGCAAAAGACATTGCAAATACGACCAAAGACCTTTGTCCCGTTTTGAGTCGTAACCTCATGCAGCTGATACCGGCTGATGGTTGGCTTGTAGAAGTAGAGATTCACTTGCGCCAATACGTGCGGACACGCGCTCGGCTGCCGCGCATACCATCGGGATGAGCTCTCGTCGTCGCGCCGCGTGAAGCCGTGCGGCTGGTCCGTTCACCGAAATCGCTGCGAGAACAAGTCCGGTGTGGTTGCGAATGGGAGCAGCGATGGCGGCGAAACCAACCTCGAGCTCGTCGACAGCCACAGCATATCCATGAGCGCGCACGCGTTTGAGCTCGCGCTCCAGATTCTGAACCGATGTGATTGTCTTCGGCGCGAGCTTTCGAAGATTTCGCGGCGTAAATCTTTCCTGACTGAACGCGAGCAGAACTTTTCCAGTCGAAGTTGCGTGCGCGGCCCAGCGTCGGCCGATCTCCGGCATGCTGCCGATGAGGAAGCGGCCCTGCACTTCATCGAGAATCAGAACTTCGGAGCCGTTGAGAATCTCGAGCGTACCGGTCTCCCCGGTTTCTTCTGTGAGGCGAACGATTTCTTCGTGAGCAATCATTCGAACATCGGTGGTCCACAGAGCGGCGGCACCGAGTGAGATGAGCTGCGGTCCCAGGCGGTAATCACCGGAGCTCGCCTCGCGAGCGACCATTCCTCCGGCTTCGAGTGCTCCCAGCAGGCGAAACACTGCCGCTTTGTTGACCTTCATTTCCGTTGCGAGCTGCGTGAGTGCACACGGAGCGTTATGAGACGCGAGCACTTTCATGAGTGCGATCGCGCGAGTCACGGCTTGTGTGCCGGGAATCGTTTCGGAACTGAAATCGTGTTTCATGAAACGCTGTTACAATACGGCCGCGTTTCCAGACGTCAATACCAAACTAGATTTGAAGGACGCGGAAGTGGCGGAACTGGTAGACGCGCTGGACTTAGGATCCAGTGGAGCAATCCGTGGGGGTTCGAGTCCCCCCTTTCGCATTTTATCGAGGTACGATCGATCCTTCGGCGCCGTCTCTTTGAACAGGTTCGTCCAAATTCACTAGCAGGCGAAGAGACAGAGAGAAACAAAACAAAAAAGCGGCGATGGAGTATCCATCGCCGCTTTTGTTCCTGCCAATGGCTGAGCTTATCAGCGGCGCGTTACTCGACTTTTACTTCTCCCGACATCGCAGCGCCGTGCACTGCGCAGTGATACTTGTAAGTGCCAGCGGTATTGAACGTACGCTGGAAGGTGCCGCGATCCTGCATCTGTGAAGTTGGTCCGTCATCGAATGTCACAGTATGCTCAACGCATGCATCGGTGGATCCGTAACCATCGCCCGTGCAGGTGTTCCAGGTCCACTGCACCGTTGATCCATGCGTGATTGTAGTTGCGCCGGGAGTGAAGCTGTTGTTCGTGACAGTGACAGAGAGGGTTCGGTTCGTACCGTTGTTCCCATTGTTCGATCCTCCACCCGGATCAGTCGGAAGGTTGCTGCCACCCGCCGCCGACCCCCCTCCGCCACTACATGCTGCACTCGCGGCCACCACCAATACCACAATAAGAGTCCGACGAAGTTGACCCATGATGTGCCTCCTCAAGATGTCGTGACTTTCGAATTCAAGTCTGTATCTGGGAGACCTGATTTTCTACGAGCCTGCGGCGGATGAATCATTCCACGCGGCGAACGTCAACCTACGCCTCTTGTAGCTCCATCACGCGCTCGGTTTCGAGGTTCTCGCGGTCACGTCCCAAAGTCGCAATCGCCGCAACTTTGCCACCCATCATATAGCGAACGGCGCAATCACCATCGGCAGGATTTCCATCCACTTCTATAGAATCCCACTTCTCCGCGTGACCCGTGTAACCGATCGCGACGTCGTAGTGGTTGCTCCAGAAAAACGGAACGTGATCGAAACGCTCTCGATTCCCGAGAATGTTGCGCGCCGCGATTTGTCCATGACGCTCGGCGAGCACCCAATGCTCCACTCGTATTCGTTGTCCCGTGCGTGCATCAGGCCATCGCGCGATGTCGCCCGCCGCAAAGATGCGTCGCGCTCCGGTCTCGAGAAATTCGTCGACGTGAACACCACGATCGATCGCGAGCCCGGCCTTCTCTGCGAGCTCGAGATTTGGACGTACGCCAACACCCGCAACGACAAGGTCGGCCGGAATGCGTTCGCCATTGGAAAGGACGACTTCCCCATTCTCGACAGACGATGCCATTTGACCGAGATGAAACTTCACGCCATGACTCTCGTGAACACCCCGTATGAAATCGCCGAGCTGAGGGCCGAGCACTCTTTCCAGCGGACGAGGTTCGGGGGCTGCGACATGAACCTCGAGCCCCCGAGTTGAGAGAGATGCCGCGACCTCCAGCCCGATGAAGCTTGCACCAAGTACTACTGCACGTTTCGATGAATTTGCAGAAGCAATGATTGCACGACTGTCTGCAAGCGTTCGCAAATACTGGATGGGCCGCGAATTGGTCACAGGGATATCGAGCCGAATCGGCGAAGCACCGGTTGCGATAAGAATAGCGCCGAACGCGCGCTCACTTCCGTCATCCAGTGTGAGCCGCCGCTGCCCAGCGTCGAGCGCATTTACGCGCTTGTCGAGAACGAGATCGATTCCCTGGTCCACATAAAAGTCGCGCGGATGCAGCGGAATCCATTCTTCGGGCGCGTTACCGGCGAGATAATCCTTCGAGAGATTCGGCCGATCGTACGGTGCGTCTCTGTCGGTATCGAATATTGTGAGCGGCCCTGCGAAACCCTCGCGGCGTAACATTTCCGCCGCTGCATTTCCTGCTGCGCCCGCGCCGATTATCGCAACAGATTCCGGATGTAGCTCCGCCTTACTTCCGTTCACCACTCGGGGCCGCGGCGCTTCACGCTTTGCGCCGACGAAAATTCGGCCGTCGCGATTCTCAACGACGTAACTCGGAATGTCATTGAGTGCGGGCGCACGTCGCGCTGCGCCGGTTCGTAGATCAAAACATGCGTGATGCCACGGGCAGCGCACAGTGTGACCGACCACCAGCCCTTCAGCGAGAGGGCCGCCGTAATGCGAGCAATTCGCGCCAATAGCGAATACGTCATCCCCGCGGCGCACCACCAGGATCGACTCTCCGTTCGCGTGACCGAGTAATGATGCGCCATCACCGAGATCACCATCGGGAATGCCAGCGACTAAGTCCGGGCCACTAAGCTCACCTGTTTCCACTGATTTTCCCGGAAGTGTCATTGTCACATTAGTCCCTGCTTTAAACGTTCTTGCCCGAACATGAGGGCGGGTAGAAGTTGTCGCGCAATGAAAAAGAAAGCGATCGAGCTCGGACCATTCGTCGTGATCCTCATCACGGCATGGCTGAAAATTTCGTACTTCAATCTTCCGCCTGATCCTGATGCCATCAACGAATGGTACAAGTGGACGCCGGCGGAGGGCATTCGCGCGGCGGTGAGCACACTCGCTACGCTGTTGATAATCTTTGCGCCAACACTGCTTCTCAAGCCGACGAGGCGCTACGTCGCGCTGGTCATTCTCGACGTCATCATCAGCCTTATCGTCGTCGCCGACCTGGTGTATTTCCGTTTTTACGGGGACATCACATCGCTGAGCGCTATGTCAGCCGGATGGCAGATAGCGCTCATCTGGCGCAGCATCGTTGCACTTCTGCAACCAATGGACGTGTTGTTTCTCGCGGACATTGTGATCGCGAGTTTTTTATGGCGTGCGTACAAACGTGCCGCGCGGAACGTTCCGGTTACGTCCAGGCGTGCCCGAATAATTGCGCTGAGCTCGTTAGTCGTCGCTGGCGCGCTGATGTCGATCATTCCGCTGCGGGTCATCTCCGACGATGTCGATGGTGTTTTCCGCTGGAAATTTTTTCGATTTTTCGGCGCGCGACGCATCGGCCTCTTGAACTATCACATCTACGAAGGGGAACAACGGCTCGTTCAGATCGTTTCGGGTGACGAGCTGACCGACAAACAGAAAAAGGACGCGCTCGCTTTCGTTGCTGCATGGCGACCCGCCGCTACCGCGCATTCTCCGATGTTCGGCGTGGCAAAGGGAAAGAATCTGATTGTGATCATGGTCGAGTCACTTCAGCTATTTCCCGTGAATGCCTATATCGATGGGCAACCGGTGATGCCCCATTTTGCAGCGTTTGCGAAGCGAAGCATGTTCTTCGACAGATTTTTCGGTCAGACAGCAGAAGGAACCACGTCCGACGGCGAATTCACTTCGATGCAGTCGCTGTATCCACTTCCAGCCGGATCGGTTCAGTCAACCCACCCCGCTAACACTTATCGCGGGCTCCCTCGCATTCTCGCCGAACGCGGCTACTCCACATTCTCGGCACACGGCTACCTCGGCGATTTGTGGAACATGCGCACCGTTCATCCGAAGCTCGGATTTCAGCGATCCTTTTTTCGCGAGGATTTCGAACAGCGTGATGTAATCGGTCTCGGGATTTCTGACGCAGAATTTTTTCGTCAGTCTATTCCGCGACTGGAGAGTGCACACAAACCGTTCATGGGTTTCCTGATAACGCTTACCACTCACCACGACTGGGTAATTCCTGCCCAATACAGAACGCTTCGACTTGGCAAACTCGAGGGATCGCGCATCGGGAGGTATTTGCAGTCGTTCCATCATTTCGATGCCGGATTTGGCGAGTTCGTCGATTCACTCCAGCGGACGGGACTGCTCGACAATTCCGTTGTCGTCATTTATGGAGACCATCGCGGTCAATACGGAAAGAAAGGTGATGATGGTGGCCGCGAACAAATGGCCAAGCTGCTCCAAGGTTTCATGAATTACCCGCCGCCGGATACAAGCTCAGAGTACAAATACTGGGAAGCGCAGAATCAGATTCCCATGATCATCCATCTGCCTGGCGATGCACACGCGGGTACACGATCAGTCACCGCCGGCCACCTCGATGTTGCTCCGACTGTGTTGAATCTCCTGGGAATCGACAAACATGACATGGTGACTTTGGGGCGAGATCTGACTCAGGGAGCTGACGAGCTTGTCGTATTCCGAAGTGGCAGCTTCGTAGTCGCCGATACGTTGTGTGTAAGTCCCAACGCGTCGCCCGCCACCGCGAGCTGCCACGACACCCACTCAGGAGTGCGTCTGAATCCGAATCAGTTCTCGAAACAATTCGCTGAAGCGAGAAGGCGGCTCGAAGTATCGGATCAAGTCATCACCGGTAATTTGATCCCAAAAAACTAAAGCGAAATCTGCGGGCAGTGCACTCTCTCCTCAGGAAGAGGGTGGCACTTCCCTTGCCTTTTAAGCTGCCGAAATCACTAGGCAAATTGCCGCAGAATGGGAGCAGAATATGGAAATGGAAACCCTGAAAGACCTGTACGTCGAGGAGCTCAAGGACCTCTACAGCGCGGAGAATCAGATCATCAAAGGACTGCAGAAGATGATCAAGGCTGCATCTCATCCGGAGCTGAAGCAGGCCTTCACGAAGCATCTGAAAGAAACCGAAATTCATGTCGAGCGCTTAGAGCAGGTTTGTGATGACCTCGGTGTCAGCCCGAGGGGCAAAAAATGCGAGGGAATGGAAGGACTGTTGAAGGAAGGGTCCGAGCTGATCAAGGAGAAGCCGGAACCGGACGTTCTGGACGCCGGACTTATTGCGGCAGTGCAACATGTCGAGCATTACGAGATGGCCGGTTACGGCTGTGTCCGAACTTACGCAAGGCAGCTCGGATTCGAGTCACAGGCCCAGATTCTTCAGACCACGCTCGATGAAGAAGGAATGACGGACAAGATCCTTACCGAGCTCGCCGAATCGACAATCAACATCGACGCAGAAGTCTGATCTACAGCTCCAAGCGCAGTACCTCAGTCCGGCTGATGCACTCAGGAGAGTCATTAGCCGGACTGTTTACATATCGGGAGACTTCGTAGGTCTCGAGATCATCGCGGTCGTACGGTCGAAGCAGTGATCCGAGATCGCTCGGGCGAAGCGACCCATCGAGCCAACGCTCAACTGCATCGTCTACGAGAAGAACCGGCATCCGATTGTGAACTTGCGCCGCGAGTGGACTCGATTCTGTCGTGATGACTGTGCACGTTTCGAGAGGAGAGTCACCGCGCTCCCACCGGTCCCACAAGCCCGCAATGCCAAACGCACGGCCATCTGATAAATGGAAGTACATCGGAACACGATTCTTTCCCTTCCCTGCCCACTCGTAGTAACCGTCAGCGAGAATTGCACATCGTCGCGAGCGGAAAGAGTCTCTGAATGCCGGGCGCTCGAGCAGCGATTCAGATCTCGCATTGATTAGCCGATTACCGATTGCGGGATCATCGGCAAACGATGGCACGAGTCCCCATTTGAATTGACGAACCGCGGGGGGAGCGTCACCGTCGAGCGCGATTGTCCATTGCGGCTGCGACGGCGCGATGTTGTACCGCGGAGAAAAATCGGGCAGTGCCGGAGGGAGACTGAACCGATCGAGAATGTTTGTCGGGTGGTCGTGGAGAGAGGAGCGGCCGCACATGTTCGAAAGATAGCGACCAGCAATCTCATGGCTGACGGATGGTGGCTGATAGCGGGTTCATGGCCCGAAACGCGCATGGAGATCGACCAACTCATCGCCGGGAGCTCCGATGGCCAAGTGTGAAGTATGCGGTAACGATTACGACAAGGCGTTCACCGTCACCGCTCTGGGAAAGGCTCACACGTTCGATTCTTTCGAGTGCGCAATCCACGCACTCGCTCCCGCCTGCGCGCATTGCGGCTGCAAAATCATCGGCCACGGATTGGAGAGCGGCGGCACCTTCTATTGTTGCGCCAACTGTGCCCGAATGGCCGGCGTAAAAGGGCTGGACGATCGCGCATAGCGCAAAGTCTAGCTACGTAATCTGACGGATATACGAAACATCGGCTAACCGCGAGCTTTCGGAGACCTTCATCCGAGGCTCTCCATGGTTCGGCGAATGAGATATACCGTTCTGGCAACGTTGTGCGTTCTCGCATCTGGCTGCTCCGTAGTCGCCCCGATCTCCGACCCTTTGCCGAAAGACGACGGACCCTTCCTGGCAGGAAATTGGCACGGCACGGGTTCCGGTTTTGAGCTGAAACTCGCATTCGTCCAGAACCTGACCTTCTGGTCGGACTACAGTGGCACGGCGACATTGGTCTACGGCGAGACTCACCAGGGTCGCGCTCTCGAGCTAGTTTATCCATGGGGTCGGGGAATCGGGCTGAGGGCTGACGGGTTCGGCTTCCTCGAGCTTCATGTAAGGTATCCGGATGCCTCCACAATGTCTGGATACCTGGTGAAACGCAGAGAGGGATTTCCTCACCCCGCCGGCGACTACGAGAGCGTGTTCGTTGGAGACTCGATCGCGATCGTCCTTCGAAGGTAGGCCTCGTAGAGCATGCCATTATATTCCTCTGCATGCCGATTGAAATCACAGAAAAGGACAGCTCGGGAATAGATCGCCATATTCAGGTATCGGTTCCGGTTGAAACGGTGCGCGAAGCCGAAGACAAGGCCGCGCGCCGATATGCCTCGTCGGTGAGACTCCCCGGATTCCGTCCCGGCAAAGCGCCTGCGACGATGGTCAAGAAGAAATTCGCCGACCAGATAAGGCAGGAAGCGCTCGAATCCCTCGTTCGGGATGCATATCAGGAAGTCGTTGAGAAACAGGACCTGAAGGTTGCGTCGCAGCCTCACGTCCACGACCTCACGTTCGAGGAAGGAAAGCCTCTCACATTCGAGCTCCATCTCGAGCTTCGTCCGACTATCGAGCTCTCACGTACCTCGGGATTTCGGGTGACCGGGCGGAAGCCAATCGTTACTGATGATCAGGTTACCGAGCAGCTCGAGCACATCCGCGATCAGCGCGCACAGTGGACACCCGTCGACGACAAGCCGATGCCCGGGGACATGGTGAACGTCCAGCTCGCTACCGGCGATAGCGCCGAAGGTTCAGGCGAAGAAAAATCTTATCCCCTCGTACTCGGCGCCGGCCAGGCAATTCCCGGAATCGAAGAGCTGATCATGGAGGCCAAGCCGGGCGAAACTATCAGGCGCTCAGTGCGGTGGCCGGACGATTTTCCGGACGAATCACAGAGGGGACAAACAAAATCGGTTCGCATCACACTCAACGATGTGAAGCGAAAAACGGCGCCGGCGCTGGACGATGAGTTTGCTCGCGAAGTTGGCGATTTCGATTCACTCGACGCATTGAAAACCATCGTTCGAGCGGACCTGCTGGAACACTCAAAGCGCGACGCGGACGCGGAGGTTCGTCAGAAGCTGATCGACGACATCATCGGTGCGAATCCATTCGACGTTCCGAAGAGCTGGGTGCAGCAGATGATCCAGAGCTACGCCGAAGCGTATCAAATTCCCGAAAACGAGCGCGAGAAGTTCAACACCGAATTTCGGAACATGGCCGAGCGGCAGATTCGTCGAGATCTGGTGATCGAAACTATCGCCGAGCGCGAATCACTCGCGGCGACTGAAAAAAACATCGACGATCGCCTTTCCGAGCAGGCTGAAAAACGCGGAATAAATCCTGGACAGCTGTACGCCCAGATGGAAAAGAGCGGTCGCCTGAAGGAAATCGAGCGCAGCATCACTGAAGACAAAGTCTTCTCATGGCTGATGGAAAAAAATGAAATCCAAACCCAGGACTGAGGAAGAAGAACCAATGCCGACCCTGTACACACCGTACGTCATCGAGCGTTCGAGCCGAGGTGAGCGAACCTACGACGTGTTCTCACGCCTTCTTATGGACCGCATCATCTTCCTCGGAACGCCTATTAATGATGACGTTGCCAATGTTGTGATTGCGCAGCTCCTGTTTCTGGAGGCTGATAATCCGGAGCGCGACATTCATATCTATATCAACTCCCCCGGCGGCAGCGTTTCGGCCGGAATGGCGATCTACGATACGATGCAGTTCCTGAAATCGCCGGTTAACACCAATTGCATGGGCCTGGCAGCAAGCATGGGCTCATTTCTTCTGGCGGCCGGTCGTCCCGGAAAACGCTCTGCCCTACCCCATTCCCGCATCATGATCCACCAGCCCAGCGGCGGAACGCAGGGTTCCGCGGCCGATATCGAGATCCAGGCACGGGAAATCCTCTATTTGCGGGCCAAAATGAACGAATTGATGTCAAAACACACGGGTCGGCCCGTCGAGCAAATCGAGCGGGATATGGACCGCGACCGGTTCATGTCTGCCGAGGAAGCGCGTGACTATGGCCTCATTGACAACGTCTTGAATTACCGGGGGCAGATGGAGGAGGCGCTTAAGCGCTAGGCCCCGGAATTCTGCTTGACCGTGGGTAAGTCGGCTGTTAGTTGTTCAATAGAAGTGTCCGCCAGATAACTGTAGCCAGGTCGTCAATGTCTCAAGACAAGCATCTCCGCTGTTCCTTCTGCGGCAAATCAAAGGATTCGGTCCGGAAGTTCATTTCCGGCCCGTCCGTGTACATCTGCAACGAATGCATTGCGCTCTGCAATGAAATTCTGGCCGAAGACGAGGAGCGCGAGGTATCCGAGGCGATTACTCAAGTACCATCGCCGCAGGAGATTAAGGACGTCCTGGACCAGTACGTGATCGGTCAGGAGCAGGCGAAGAAGGCCCTCTCCGTTTCAGTCTACAATCATTACAAGAGAATCAACTCCAGCTCGCTCAAGGACGACGAAGTCGAGCTCGATAAGTCGAATATTCTGCTGATCGGTCCCACCGGTGTTGGTAAGACCTTACTGGCCCGGACTTTAGCGCGAATTCTCGATGTTCCGTTTACGATCGCTGACGCAACGACGCTCACTGAAGCGGGCTACGTCGGCGAAGATGTCGAGAACATTCTCGTTCGTCTGCTTCAGGCCGGCGATTTCAATATTGCCGAGTGCGAGCGCGGCATCGTTTACATCGACGAGATCGACAAGATTGCGCGAAAGTCGGAGAATCCGAGCATTACCCGCGACGTGTCGGGCGAAGGCGTGCAGCAGGCACTCCTCAAGATCATCGAGGGGACGGTTGCTTCAGTTCCTCCGCAGGGTGGAAGAAAGCACCCTCAGCAGGAATACATTCAGCTCAACACCAAGGACATTCTGTTCATTTGCGGCGGCGCGTTCGACGGACTCGAGAAGATCATCGAGTCACGCACTGGCCGCAGACAGATTGGCTTCAACAATCAGAACGGAAAGAAGGCGAAGGACGTCATGAATCCATTCGGTGAAGTCGAGCCGGATGATCTGCTTCGCTACGGAATGATTCCGGAGCTTGTCGGCCGCCTTCCTGTAACTGTCGCTCTCGATGCGCTCGACGAGAAGTCACTCGTTCGCATTTTGAAGGAGCCGAAGAACGCACTCACCAAGCAGTACACGAAACTGTTTGGCCTCGAGGAAGTTAAGATCACCTTCGACGAGGGTGCACTGACGGCGATTGCAACGAAGGCCCTGAAGCGCGGCACAGGCGCTCGCGGACTTCGCGCAATCCTCGAGGAAGTTCTCATGGACGTGATGTTCGACCTTCCGAGCCGCGAAGATGTCGTCGAGGTGAAGGTGACGGAGTCCTGCATTACGAACGGCACCCAGCCGCTGCTTGAGATTTCGCCTGTTCGGCGAAAGAAAGAAGCGTAATCTCAGCTATCAACGATCAGCCTTCAGCCTTCAGCCGTCAGCTTAGCTGATGGCTGAAGGCTGTTAAATTCCCAGCATGGAATACATCCGCGACGGCGAAACTGTCCAGGCAGGAGAGCGTGTACCTGTTCTCCCCCTTCGTGACGTTGTCGTCTTTCCCTATGTAGTGATCCCGTTGCTCGTCGGTCGCCCGGCGTCGTTGGCTGCAATCGACGCTGCCGTAGAAACCGACAAGCTGATTCTTCTGGTCGCGCAAAAAGAAGGTGAAACGCAGGAGCCAGGCGCGTCTGACTTGCACCGCATCGGTGTACTCGGCCGAGTGCTGCAGGTGGTGCGTCTTCCAAACGGAAGTACGCGCGTGCTCGTCGAAGGATTTGCTCGCGCCAAAGTTACCAGATATACCGCGACCGGCCCGTACATTCGCGCGAATACTCTGCCAGTCGAATGGGCAGACCCCGCTTCGCCCTCAGAAACGAGAGCGCTGGCGAATCGAATGCTCTCGCTGTTCGAGGAGTACGTCGCGCTGCATCGGCGAATTCCCGCCGAAGTCGTCGGTCTTATTCAGAGCACCGAATCAGAGGAGCGTCAGGCGTGGGGAGTGGCGGCGCACATTGCGGTCAAATTCGATCTTCGCCAGAAGCTGCTCGAAGCACGAACACTTTCAGGACTGCTTCAATCGCTTGCGGATACCATCACGAGCGAGAGCGAGCTGCTCAAGCTCGAGCGCAAAATCGACGATGATGTTCGCGGTGCACTCTTTCAGAATCAGCGCGAGTTCTACCTCCAGGAACAGCTTCGCGCGATTCACAAAGAGCTCGGCGAAGAAGACGGTGACGATTACACCGACCTCGAAGCGCAGCTAAACAAGAAAGCTCTGCCGGAGCTGGTGAAGACGCGCGCGTTAAGAGAGCTGAGAAAGCTGCGCCGCATGTCGCCGATGTCACCCGAGTTCACGGTGTCGCGCAACTTCATCGACTGGATTATCAGCATTCCATGGACAGAGAGAAGCGATGACGTCCTCGATGTTGCGCATGCACGCCGGATTCTCGACGAAGATCATTACGGACTCGACGAAGTAAAGGAAAGAATTCTCGATTTCATTGCTGTACTTTCGCTGGTCGGCCATATCGAAGGGCAGATACTGTGTTTCGTGGGCCCGCCGGGTGTCGGTAAGACTTCGCTTGGCCGTTCAATCGCACGTGCACTGGGCCGACGGTTTATCCGAATGGCGCTTGGTGGCGTGCGTGATGAGGCGGAGATTCGCGGACATCGTCGCACTTACATCGGCTCGATGCCGGGACGAATCATTCAGGCAATGCGCCGTGCAGAAGTCGTGAATCCCGTGATTCTTCTCGATGAGGTCGACAAGCTCGGACAGGATTATCGCGGCGATCCGGCGGCTGCCTTACTGGAAGTTCTGGATCCTGAGCAGAATACGACGTTCAACGACAATTATCTCGAGGTCGATTACGATCTCTCGCAGGTGTTGTTCATTACGACAGCAAATACTCTAGCGGGAATTCCGGAGCCGCTTCGCGATCGAATGGAAATCATTCGTCTTCCGGGATATCTCGATCACGAGAAGCTTGCGATTGCGCGTCAGTTCCTGATTCCGCGGCAAATCACAGCAAATGGCTTGTCGAACGAGAACGTTACCTGGGAGGCGGACGTCTTACCCGCAGTGCTTCGCGGATACACTCGTGAGGCAGGCGTGCGCGAGCTGGAGCGTCGTGTTGCCCGCATTTCACGAAAACTTGCGAGGCGTCAAGCAGAACGAGTAGCCGAAGAAACGAAGCAGACAGTAACTGTGGCTGATCTGCGAGAGCTGCTCGGATCACCGCCTTACGACCCCGACGATTCGTCGCTCGAGGATAAAGTTGGTGTCGCATCAGGTCT
>DATLDN010000151.1:0-16319 GCA_035525855.1 Gemmatimonadaceae bacterium | reverse complement strand
ATTCGTGAAGTCGTCGTGGTGTGCTTTGAAAGGTGCACGTCTCGACTACATCGACGCCGACTTCCAGGAACGACTCGTGGATCGACTGAATGACGTCAGGGCGGGTGAGCACGAGGTTGTCGTTGCACCCTTCGAGCGCTTTTCCGCCGAAGTCTTCGGGCGAAAGGTTGAAGCGTTGGATGCTCGTGCCCATTGCGCCGTCATAAATGAGGACGCGGCGTTCGAGTTCCTTGAGGTATTGCGAATCGGGTTGGGGACGTGCCATTGCAGTTACCGGATACGAAAAAAGCCCGCGGATAGGCGCCGGGCGCGCGCTTTAGCGGATTATTTAACGTGGCCGCAAGTTGCCTTAAATCGCCACGGATCAGAGATTGTCCCTCAAACTACTCGCCTTGGGAGGCGTGAGCAAGGACACTACTTCTGGCTACTGGGGAATCTGCAACGAGAGATTTGCCGTAGCATCAGGAATCCCAGCTCCCGACGCAGTCACGACGAGCGGATATGTTCCCGGAGTTGCACCCGCCGTCGCTGAAAAACTTATCGAGACACTGTTCGTGTTCGACGGATTTGCAGTGAACGTCACACCACCGGGAATTCCGGCGACGGTCACACTCACCGCGCCAGTGTAATTCGTTCGAACAATATTCAGTCCGATGGGAACGGTGTTATTCCGCGGAACAATCAGTGTACCCACAGAGAAACTCACCGCGATCGAGCCCGGTGCCGCCGGAGGAGTAACAGTCAACGTCACAGGCGCGGTCCCTTGATTCGAAAGTCCCGCAAACGAGCGGACACCAATGTTGTACGTCCCTTCCGGAACAGTCGCATCAGCCGACAGCGTCATCGTCGACGTCGTACCAGTAATCGGATTCGGTGAGAACGACGCTGTAAGTCCAGTGGTTGTCGTGGCGAGCGACATCGGAACCGGATCTGTAAAATTGGTTCTTATCACTCCGACGCCAACACTCGTTGAACCGCCGCGAGAAACGGACATCGTCGCCGGCGCAGTGATGAACGTGCCATCCTTCCGAATAATGTTCAGCGTGAACTCGATGTTCTTCGGCTGAAGAGCTTCGGTCTGAGGTACCGCTGCGATGATTGTTTTGAATTCGATCGGACCTGTCGTTCCACCGATCGTAAAAATGACCGACTGCGTGGTGACGAGACCGTTCCTTACCGGCGCAGTAAAATCGACGGTGTATCCTCCCATCGGAAATGACTGCGGGATGATGTCGCCGTTATACCCACCCGAACGCGTCATCGTCAACGGAACCGTATCGGCCGCGCTCTGCTTAATGGTCAGCGACGTACGCTCTGCCGTAAACGTAAAACCCCATTGGGATTTATCGCCGGTCCCTTCCTTTGGATCGGTGGTCTCGTGCGGAACGCAAGAAATGCTGAACAGAAGAATGGCGCCCGTCGCCTGCACGGCGCGCGTGATGCCACGGTTGGTTTTCATTTGCGGCACCCTCGGTCGTTGTGAGTTTTCAGCGCCAACAAAGTACTACGGCCTAGCTCCCCCTGCCTGATTTTCTTCTGTACGCGACCCATTTGGCGCACCTCTCGCATAAAAACGCCGCATGCCAAAAGAGCTCGCCACGAATTTCAGCTCCACACGAATTGTCGAAGAGCCGCCGAAGTACGTTCCCGCGGAGGACAATCCCCTACCGCGCGCGGTAACACGGCACAACTTCTTCGAGCTGCTCGACGGCGAATGGCGATTCGATCTCGACCTCGACGACCGCGGAATAAAAGAAGGCTGGCACCTGCGACACGATTACCCGCGAGCGGCAATCTGGCCGGGGTCGATCGAAGAACACATGTCAGCCGCGAAGGACGAACAGAAAGAGAAGATCGAAGCCGGGCGCCCATGGCAGGACAAAGTCATCGCGTGGTATGAACGCGATTTCACTCTTCCTGACCGATCAAAATTTCCGCCGAAGTCGATGTTTCAAATCACATTCGGCGCATGCGGATATGAAACCCGAGTCTGGCTCAACGGCCAGCCACTCGCAACAATCGACGGCGCGGAAGTTCACTACGGCGAATACACATCGTTCTCATACGAGCTTCCGGAAGATCACATCCAGGAAGTAAATCGCATCACAGTTCGAATCGAAGATTCACTCGACGCAGATCTGCCGCGCGGCAAACAGGAATCACACATCTACAAGCGCGGCGGAATCTGGTATCAGACGTACACAGGCGCCGTTCGCAGCATCTGGCTCGAAGTCATTGAACGCAACCGCCTTCGAACGCGACTCGGCGCCGTCGCAACAGTCGAAGATCGTCTCGTTCGATTCAACGTCACCACGCGCATTCACGATCCCGGCGAATACACGCTCCGACTCACTGTCTACGAATGGCACAGCGAGAAATCAGATCCAATTGCTACTTCGGATTTCCCATTACGACTGGACGTCGGACAAAAACATCAACGTGTTCCTATGGAAGTTCCAGGCGCAAAGCTGTGGTCGCCGAAAGAACCGAATCTGTACTTACTTGTTGCTGAGCTGATCGATGCGGAAGGACTCTCCGCCGAAGTGGAAACGCATTTCGGTTTACGGAAAATCGAAGCGCGTGGCTGCTGCGTTTACCTGAATAATGAATCGATTTACCTGGACGGCATTCTCTATCAGCCCGCCGAGGCAACGTACGAAGAAATGCGAATGCATCTCGCCGCGATGAAAAAATTAGGATGCAATCTCGTGCGAGTGCACATCGCCGGAATCGATCCGCGCATTTACAACCTCGCAGACGAAATCGGTCTCATGATCTGGGTGGAAGTGCCGAGCCCGCATAGCTCAACGCATCAGAGTCGGGGCAATCATCATGACGAGCTGATGCGAATGCTTGCCGTCGTCGAGACACATCCATCAGTGTGCATCTGGAGCCTGTACAACGAAGACTGGGGCGCGCAGGACATCGCGACGAGCGAGGAAACAAGACGCTACATCGTCGACACGTATCATTTTATGCGAGTGGATTTCCCCCAATTCCTCGTCGTGGACAACGATGGATGGCATCACATCTCGTGGGAGGGACGACTCAAATCGGATTTGCTGACGGTACACCTCTACACGTCGGACATCGACAAGTGGCGCGACCTGCTCGACAGGCTGGTGCGTGGCGAAACGGAAAATGTTGCGGCAGAGCCGCTCACTGTCGGCGATCCATTTTTTCTGCGCGGTCACGTGCCGGTCGTGATCAGTGAGTGGGGTGGCTTCGGCTTTCCTGACTATGGCGGCCCCGCCGCTTTCGAGGCGCGTGAACAGCAAATCGCCGCCTACAAAGCAGAGCTCAGGAACCGCTCGTTTGCAGGCGACGTTTACACGCAGGCCACCGATGTCGAAGATGAGCGCAACGGTCTTATCGATGCAGCGACCGGTGCGCTCCGTGTCAGCCCTGGACTACTCGCGTCGGACGCTACGCCGCCGACGCGATAATACGGTTTATCAAAGCACGGAGTGATGCGGCATCAGATTCCGACAGCCGCTTCGACTTGATCAGTGCGTCGATCTCATTCAACAGTGCGTTCAACTGATTCACTCCTGCGCCTTTGCCGCCAGAATTGAAAGATGCGAGCGCAGCATTGAGCTTCGACGTCAACGAGTTCGCATTTCCACCGTTCAGCTTTCCATCGCTCAACAACTGATTCACAATCGTTTGAGCATTAGCAATGCCTTGCTGCTGCGTCAATACAGTCGCAGTTGTTGAAGCAGTGCTCGTGAGGCCGAGCGGATCGGTCACGGTGACAGTCACCGTGTAAACACCACCGGTCGTGTATGCATGCGTGACGTTCACACCGGTTCCGGTCTGTCCGTCGCCGAAATCCCATGCGTACGTGAGCGTCTGACCAGCGTCAGCATCGCTCGATCCCGCTGCACTCATCGCAATAGTTTCGAGCGGAAGCGCACCCGTGTTGTATGGTCCATCCGTCGCAGCAACCGGCGGAACGGTGTTGCTCTCGACCGCGATCTCGATCTGATCGGGCAGCGATGACAAGAGATTGTAGCCGCTGAGAGCTTCGACTGCATCGACTGTCGTTTCGTAGGTGTGCCAGTCGACGTTTCGCACGCCTGGAACGTTCGGCATGATCACAGCAATCACCTGTACGTCGCTCGCGCTGTGCACATCAGCGAGACCCTTATCCTTGTCCATGATCACCGCAACTTTCCACGTCTGCGCGGGAATCACGATTAAGCCTTCGTTCTTCACTGTCCCATTGTTACCGGCAACCCCGGCAATGATGTAAACCTCCTTGTTGTTCAGACGAGCCTGATCTCCAAGGTAGTTCTCCATGATTGCCCAGGGGCCCTGATTGAGATCGGACGCCTGGGGGACAACGTTGCTGAAGTAGAACGTGTACGCATTGTCGAGACTACCTGACGTTCGGTCGAAGGACCGCGTCATGTGACCTCGATCGATTCCATATCCATTTTTGGCAGCCGCACCAGTGTACGCAGCGGTCGTGTAACGCTGATAATCCGCGGGCAGCGCCGGATCATACGTGAAGCAATCGCAACGATCCTGCGGACCGAAGTGCGAGATCTCGAGATCGTAGCTCACCCAGTTCGGTGTTCCACGATTCTTGTTGAACGACGATGTGTACTCGGGATGCGTGACGATGAAATCATCGGTTGCATCCGCGTCAGTTGGAATTCCAAACTCGGTGTTGCCGGCGTACGAAGCAGTCCCGCTCGCGACTGCAACAGTAGTCGGAAGACTCCACGTTCCCGTTGCGCCGGTCGCAGCAGTTGCTCTGAGAATCGCAGTTCCTGCCGACACTGCTGTGAAGACGCCATCCTGATCGATTGTTGCAATGCCAGGAGTTTCGCTGGTCCAGGTGAATGTCGTTGTTATCGGATTTCCGCTTGCATCCTCGAGGCTTGCAAAGAGCTGATCCTGGAATCCAACGGGAAGGGCGACATCGCCCGGAGTGCGACCAGTAAAGAAAATTGCCGGCGGCGGAGGCGTTGCCGGATTACATGCATCGAACGTGTTGAGCGCGGGTCCGTACCAGGATCCATCTGCAGCGCGCTGAAGCGAACGATTCTCCGATCCGCTGCCGCTCTCGAGAACTCCGATGTCGGTGGAAAGAAGTCCGGTTGCAGGACCATTGGTCGCGGTGAGCGTCCCTTCATATGACAGGAACTCGACGACCTGCCCACCACTGTTTACCAGCGCGAATCCATCCGAAGGTCCGTTCTGAATTCCGTTTGTTGCATAAGTGATTGTGACGACGCCGCGCGTACCGCACGATGCGGGAATGGTCGTGCTCAGCGTCTTCGTGTCATAAACAACGCCGCCGGTCGCATTGTACAACACGACTTTCCACCCGCTCAGATTACCGCCTGCGGGGCCCTCGATCTCGATGCGCTCGCCGATATCTCCTCCATCATTGTCGTAGTGAATCTCGGAGAATCGAACATCACTCAATCCACCGCCGGGTGGCGTTGCAGTAACAGTGAGCGTTGCGGTCGCAGTTATACCATTCGTGGATGTCGCACTGATGTCGACGTTTCCCGCCGCGTGAGTTGTAACTGCGCCATTCGGGTCGACTGTAGCAACCGAAGCGTCGCTCGACGACCAGCCGATATACGCGCCCGGAATTGTGACGTTCGACGAATTCTTGGCCGTGGCTGTGATTTGAACGTTCGCGCCTTGCGTCAGCGTGAATGTCGTCGGACTTACCGTAACGCTTGCAACCGTGTTGGCGACGGACGGAGCAGTTACATCATTGCATGTGCCGAATGTATTTGCTGCGGGAGGAAACCACGTTCCGGCCTGGTCTCGCTGCAGTGATGCGCCGACAGCGCCCGGCTCCTTCACGCCAATGCTTTTCGTGACCATCCCATCAGCTGGACCGCCGACGGCGACAAAACTTCCGCCGTACGAGAGCAGCTCGATGACATTGCCGCTGTTGTCGACTAGCGCAAACGCATCGGGATCACCGTTTTGAATTCCGTTGACTGAATAATTCGTTACGACGACACCGCGCGATCCGCACGTAGCTGGAATTGTCGCGCTCAGTGTGATCGTGGGCAAATAGACTGCGCCGCCGTTTCCATTGTAGAGATAGATCTTCCACCCAGTGAGATTCGTCCCGGCGGGGCCGGAGATCTCGATCGCTTCACCAGCATCGGTGCCGGTATTGTCGTAATGGATTTCGCTGAACCGAACGGCGGGAAGAGTTGGCGCCGATATCGTGAGTCGCGGAGCTGTGCGAATGACTTCGTCGGAAGCCTTCGGTGCAGTCGGCAGATCGGAGCACGACACAACAACGAGGGCGAGCGTAGCTAGAGCTACGCTTGAGATCGCATTACGCATCAATTTTGTTGGGACTGAAGGGAGGGACGGAGCCAGATCCGAAGGGAGCTGGCTGGCGGCTACTATAGAATAACGAATGGCCTGTTTAGAAACAACTGTTCCCGTGCACATTTTCGCCGATGAATACGTCATCCGACGGATGTCGTGCGGTGCTTTGATTTCGGGCGTGAGGATTTGGTAACGGCAGTACGCTGAGCTCCTGTGATTTTCATGGTCGTTCGTAACAGGACCATTTCACCAGGAGTTCCAATGAAAAAAATCCGATGGCTTCGGCGCGATCGTGCGTCGACTGCAGTTCTGATGATTCTTGTCAGCGCGTGCTCGCGCGACGTACAACAGATAACAGAAGCTCCCCGCACTTCGGTTTTCACTCAGCAAGGTGATCCCGAACGTGAAGCGCTTACGCGGGTCGCCCGTGGGATAGCGCTTGCCCTCGGCGAATCCGAGTTCCGCAAAGGTGTGATGGGGTCCATGCAAAAAGCGCTGTTCAAGGAACACAAGCTCGAGCTGAAAAAGTTTTTGACCGGATCCAATCTGAAAACAGTTGCAGCAGCGAGCGGTCGTACATCCGATGCTATTCTTGCAGACCTCACCCTGATTCGACCGCTGGAGTTCTACATGCCGATAGAAGCACAGCGCGCTGCATGGACTGGTGGCGGCGAGCTGCTCGTTGTCACGGGAATCGAAGAGGATCAACCGATAACCGGCTTCGACCTTCGAGGCAACGAAGTCGCGATGTCGAGCACCGAGGCACCGAGTCTTCCCACGCTCGCGATCGTGCCACAGGAAACGGACTTTGATAAACCCGTCGATTCGAAGAAGTCGATCAATGTCGACGATCAAAATGGCGGAACGATTGGAACCCTCGTTCCGTGTGACGATCCAACGTATCCGTGTCGCACGATCGCGCGCACAAGCTCGAAAAAACTTTCACCATTGGTTGCGTGCGTGGATGATTGCGGCGGGGGCGGGGGCGGGTATGTCACACCCGGCTTTTACATGACATTCTCCCGAATCGTCGACGCGAAGGAGCCGTGGTGGAAAGGTTCACCGGAAGTCGAAGTCCACGTTCATGCGCCACTGTCTGCGGCGAATAGTCAGTACGGGGCAGATCTGTCGTGCTCCGGTGAACACGCGCTGGCAGAACGATACTTCAATCAGGACAACAATTTTTGGAACGGCTCTGTACTGATCGTCGACAAGGCTCTGGACGAGCTAATCACGTCTCAACGCTCCGATGGTTACCATATCATCTTCTGGGAAGACGACTCTACGCCATGCCAGATGAAGATCAATCAAGAGTGGGTAAGGCAATTGCTGGTTTCAACAGTTGCCGCAGTTGGGACAGCTGCTTTGAAGGGCGCGAAATGGCCGGCATGGGGCCTGATACCCGCAGCATTTTTTGCAAACCTGTTGTCAAGCAACGATTGGCTGTGGGGGAACGACGATATGATTGGGACGCTCGTTCCCACGCGCATGTATTACCAGGACGGATCGAATTTCCAGATCATGGATGGAGCGACTCTCAACGGTCGCGCATTGATCCAACAGAAGTGATTTCGCCACTGGCGAATTGAACAATGGCGCTCGATGATTGCCCCAGACCTTCTCCTCGGAGGATCGATGAAATTTACGTTCTTACTGTTTGCTGCCTCGGTTGGTGCTCCCAGCTATGTAGTTGCTCAAACATCAGTTGTGCAATCCACCTCCGCGGAGAGCGTGATTAAAATGGACGCCATCACTCGAGCTGACGCGCGCTGTGATTACAACACCTGCGCGCTGCGGCTCAAATCAACGGCTGGGCCGTGGAAAATCGCACGCGGATCGAATGAACAGGAAGTAGGAACGTTGGGACTATTGCGGCCACCGCACCTTGCGTCACTTGTTGCGGATGTTCCCGACGCTGCGGCTGAGGCTCGTGCAGCGGAACACAGTTATCGTCGTAGTGCTGCAACTCTCTGGGGAGGGTCTGCCCTGGCGGTCGTTGGAGTTTTGTTTTCCGCTGGATCAGACATGCATGTTGTAGGAACAACGATCGGTGCAGTCGGCGTTGCAGGAATGGTTATAGGCTCACTTCAACATGCGACAAGTATCGATATGATCAGCAAATCGATATGGCTGTATAATCGGGCGCTGAGCCGGTAGCACAAGGGAATGGGCCCGCATTTTTCCGGGCTCATTCCTTTTCGTTCTTTGGGACTTTGGGAATATGTCATTCATCGACCAGAGATCACTTCACGGACGCGGCCTCGGCTTGGTCGATGTTCATTTGCTGGCATCGACTGTTCTCCTCGGAACCGCTTACCTGTGGACGCTGGATACCCGGCTGAAACGGGCTGCAGAAAAATTAGGAGTCAGCTACAAACACATGTAATTGGTTGAACACTCGCAACCAAATCGTGACGGAAGCGTCCACATACCATATGTTAGGGCCGCCATATGACCGTCATCGACAAGCTCCGCACAGCGCTCACTGAACGCTACCGCGTCGAACGCGAGATCGGCGCCGGCGGAATGGCCACGGTCTACCTCGCACGCGATCTCCGACATGACCGCGACGTCGCAATAAAAGTCCTTCACCCCGACCTCGCCGCCGCACTCGGCGCAGAACGATTCCTCGCTGAAATAAAAACCACAGCGAAACTCCAGCACCCGCACATTCTACCGCTGCTCGATTCCGGCGAAGCAGATGGACTTCTGTACTACGTAATGCCGTTCGTGTCCGGCGAATCGCTGCGCGATCGCCTCGAGCGCGAAACGCAGCTCGCTGTCGACGACGCCGTACGCATCGCACGCGAAGCGCTCGGCGCACTCGAGTCTGCACACAAGCAAGGAGTCGTACATCGCGACATAAAACCCGAGAACATTCTTCTTCACGAAGATCAGGCACTCGTCGCCGATTTCGGAATTGCGCTCGCAGTAAGCGCTGCGGGCGGACCACGCATGACGCAAACTGGTCTGTCGCTCGGCACGCCGGCGTACATGGCGCCCGAGCAGGCAATGGGCGAGCGCGTCATCGACGGGCGCGCAGACATCTACGCGTTAGGCGCGGTTCTCTATGAGATGCTCGTCGGCGAGGCGCCGTTCACAGGACCGAGCGTGCAGGCAATCGTCGCGCGAGTAATGACGGAAAGTCCGAGACCTGTAACAGGACAACGTCGATCAGTTCCCGAGCACGTGAATGCTGCAGTCCTGCGCTCGCTCGAAAAACTTCCTGCAGACCGGTTCCACTCGGCGGCGGAATTCAGCAGCGCTCTCGTCAATCCTGGATTCGCATCCCGGCCTGCGACGGACGCGACGTCGGCAACGAAACCTCAACCCAAATCGACGGTATCTCGTACTTCCCTGATTCCATGGGCAATCGCCGCAGTTGCCGTTCTCGCTGCGATTTTTTTCGCAGTCAAAGGTCGGCGAACAGATGAGAACGCGAACCCGACTTACGTCTCGGTAGACTTGCCGCCCGACGTAACTCTCCCGCCCGAGACGGACGTTCTGGGAATAAGCGATGATGGGTCTACCCTCGCAATTGGCGCGACGATGGGGGGACGACCGGCAATTTTCCTGCGACGACTCGATCAGGATTCTTCCAGGTTGGTGCAGGGATCGACTGGTAGTATCGGCTCGGCCGCGTTTTCGCCTGACGGTAAATGGCTGGCATTCAACTCGGGCCGAAAGGTCTGGAGGGTTGCGGTGAAAGGCGGGCCGCCGACCGCCATCGCGGAATCGAACTGGGCGCAGATGGACTGGATTGGCAGTACCCGGATCGTCTACACGAAGAACTACGATAGCGGCTTGAGTCTCGTATCGGCCGAAGGGTCTGATACATCTACACTCACAACACCCGACAGAAAAAAGGGAGAGCTCGGGCACTGGTGGCCGCAGCTTCTTCCCGACGGCGACCACATACTGTTTACGAATTACACAACGCCGGCGGAAAAATCGAAGATCGAAGTCATTTCATTGAAGAGCAAGGAACGGAAAGTCGTGTTCGACGGCGCATATTTCGGGCGATACGTGGACGGTCATCTGCTGTTCGTTCGGAACAATCTCGTCAATTCGGTTCCGTTCGACCCCGGCAGCCTCCGGACGAGCGGGACACCGTCTCCGCTGCCGCTCAGCATCGAGGTTAATCCGCCGAGTGGGTGGGCAGCATACAGTATCGCCGACAACGGAACACTCGCATATCGAGCGGATGCGTATCAGAACATTGCGCTGACATGGTCGGATGAAACCGGCAACGAGGAAACCGCGATCGACTCGACCGGACGTTATACAACGGCGGCTCCATCTCCGGACGGGAAAAAGATTGCCCTTGTGCGTGATGGCGACGTTTGGATCTACGATCGGCAGCGTTCAATCTTCAGCAGGTTGACGAACACCGACCAAATCGAAGGGGATCTCACGTGGGGTCCCGACAGCCGGATGATTTACTATGTGCGCGACGTCCCTCAGTATGACATTTTTCGGCGCGCCGCAGATGGCAGCAGTCCTGAGGAGCTCATTGTCACTTCCGGTCGCGACAAGCATGTATCATCGATCTCACCGGATGGTCGCACACTACTGTATGAGACGGATCTCACGGATAATGATCTTTTTTCGTTATCCCTGAGTGCCGCAGGCAAGGAACCGCCGGCCGCGCTGGTAACCGGGACAGGCAACCAGAGCTATCCGAAATTTTCCCCTGATGGTGCGTGGTTCACGTACACTTCCAATGAGTCGGGACGAACAGAGGTTTTCCTGTCTCCTTACCCCGTGGATCGCGGTCCTCCGCGAGTGCAGGTCTCCGTCGGCGGCGGGGAGGGAGCAGACTGGGCGCCCGACGGACGCGCGATTTACTACTACTGGTCAGGAAAACTTTACAAAGTGAATGTCGAGGCGCGATGGGGAAACATCGGCCGGCCGGAGCCACTGAATCGAATTCAGTCTTTCTTCGGCTGGACGGTCGCAAAAGACGGTCGCTTTCTTATCGCACGCCTGGGAAAAGGCAGCGAGCGCCACTCGATCAAAGTGATTTTCAATTTTACATCGACGTTGAAAGACACCGGCAGTCACTAATCAAGCCGCGACAACGATGAAACTCTGTGCGATTGGAGTTGTTGTTGCGACACTCGCTGCGTGCAGTGATTCGACTCCAAAGGCGGATACAGCACACAGCAGGACGATTGTTGTTGCGCTGACCAAAGGGCCGAGCACTCTTTTTCCTCCACTGATCACCGATGTGCCGTCACGTGAGATCGGTGAACAGATTTATGACTATCTGCTTGTCGTCGATCCCGATCTCAACTGGCGCGACGACGGAAAGTTCGAGCCCCGACTCGCAGAGAGCTGGACATGGTCGCCCGATTCACTCTCGATCGCGTTTCACATAAATCCCAACGCGCGATGGCATGACGGAGAGCGCGCCGACGCAAGAGATGTTCGCTTCACCTACGAGGTGTATACCAGTCCCGAAATCGCATCGCCGTCTGCATCAGAGCTCGTCAGCGTCGATTCAGTTACGGTTAGTGATTCTCTCACCGCTGTATTCTGGTATCACTCGAGATCGATGCATCAACTTCTCGATGCAAGCGAGATGATGATCATGCCTCGCCACGTTCTCGGTAACGTTCAGCTCAAGTCACTCACGGAATTTGCGTCCACTGCCAAGCCTGTTGGAACCGGGCGATTTCGTTTCCAGCGGTGGGAGCAAAATTCATTCGTCGACCTCGACGCTGACATACGCAACTATCGCGGAGCGGCGAAGGTTGACCGCGTCGTGTGGTCGATTGCGCCAAATTCCGACGCAGCGGCCACGAAATTTCTTGGCGGTGAGGCTGACGTCTTTCCAGCTCTGCGGCGAGAAGGAATTGCCGAGGTTTCGCGACATCCGAAGCTTCGGGCGTTGTCATTTCCGAGCACTGAGTACACTTACCTGGGTTTCAATCTCGCTCGGCCGCTTTTTGCATCACGCGAGCTTCGTCGCGCGCTGACAATGGTCGTCGATCGAGCGGCGATTGTGAAAAACATCTTCGACACGCTTGCTGAGCCTGGTGTCGGTCCTACTGTGCGTGCATTTCCGACGACTGATGCCGCAGCGCTGAAACAAATTCCATTCGATCTCGAGCGCGGAAAGAAAACACTCGAGGCCCTTGGCTGGCATCTGGATCCGACAACTGGTTACAGGAAGAAAGGCACACAGGATCTGAGATTCTCGACAATCGTGGCTTCAACGAGCACAGTGCGAAAGGGGATGGCAACTTTATTACAGGCGCAGTTTCGCGCTGCGGGCGTTCGCATGGATGTCGAGACAATGGACTTCCCCGTGTTCAGTGACCGCCAAAGCTCAAGAAAGTTTGATGCGGCGATCGCGAATAGCTTGCTCGGCGCTACTCCAACTTCAATTCGCGAACTGTGGGGCGGTGAATCGGCTCGGAAGAATGGAAGCAACTATAGTGCATACGAGAATCCTGTTTTCGACGCCGAGGTCGACAGTGGTCTGGGTGCGCGACAGTTGAGCGACAGTAAGAAACACTTCACAAAAGCGTATCAGATCATTATCGATGATGCTCCCGCGATCTGGATATCCGATCAAAAAACTGTAGTTGGTCTGACGCGTCGTCTGCATCCCGGCGTCATGCGCGCAGATTCGTGGTGGTTCGATCTCGCGGACTGGTCTTTTTCTTCGCCGGAACGTTAAGGCGCTCAACGGCCCTTCAAACTTGAAGGGAAGAAAAAAAACGACACTCTATGATATAAAAACGGCATTTCATGCCGCCGAGTGTTTGCCATAATTCAGGCATACATCATCAGCCTCACCAAAACATGATTAAACATCAGGCGTTTTTTGAATTTCTCGCCGCTACCGATCAGGCATCATCCGCGTGGTCGCCAGTGGTGGCAGGCCTCGCAGCTCTTCGACTGACGGACGCTCGGCTCGAAAAGGAAGCGCAGGTTGAGCAGGATTGGGCGTCCGTCGAAAGTGTTAGAAGCGCCGTCGGTGCAGTGAATGAAGGCGATCCAATTCGATCGATTCTCATGTCACTCACCGAGGCGGCGAGTCAGCGCGAGTTGCAGCGTGACGTGATTGGTCAGCGGCTTTTGTCATATGGACGCGCGCTGAACTTCGAGGGGAAGTGGATACTCGCGTGCGATGTATTCGAGACCGCTGACAATGTTGCCGGTGTTCCTCTGAATCCACAAATAACGATCGACGCAAACATCGCGCTTGGATCTGCCGCGAGACGTCTCGCTGCGTGGGACAGATCCGCTGAGGCATATGCGCGTGCGGCGCATATCGCGAATGCAGTGGGCAATTCAGCGGCTGCGCTTTCAGTTGATGTGCGCCGCGCCATGACGCATGTGATTCGCGGAAATCTTCCCGCCGCTGAAGCCCTGATCTCTGAAACTCTTCAACACGCCCGCGCCTCGCACTTCTCTGACGTGATCGGACTCGCGCTTCATGCGCGCTCGTCGATTGCACACCATAGGGGGGAATACGCTGACGCAATCCATTTCGCGTACGAAGCGCTCGAGGAGATGGGCGACTCCGTTGAACGCGATGCGGTTTTGTCAGACATTGCTGCAGCGTTCGGAGGAATGCGCATGAACGACGCTGCGCGCGACGGCTATCTCATTGTTTCTGCAACATCGCAATCGCAGTGGCTTCGCTGGCAGGCGACCATCAACTTGATGGAGCTCGCATCGATTGACGGAAATGCGCAGGAGTTTGACAGATACGCTGACGAGCTGCGATCTGCTGCACTCGATCCGCGTTTGCGGACCTGGTACTACCTGCTACTTGGTCAGGGACAACAGCGGTTCAACAGGACAGCGGAAGCTGAAACGTCGTTGGCGAGTGCTATTTCGATCGCAGAACAGAACGAGCTTCATCAGATCGCACACGAGGCGCGGGTCGCCATGACGTCTCTCAAGTCGAACGAGAAAGCACGACGCGAGGTGGTCAACGCGCCCGCGGACATCGATCCATCGCTTCGATGGATCGTGTCCGAGTTGAGCAGTATGCGTGAGTCTGCACTGGCCAATCCTTAGTGCCCTGGCTGGCAGTCGGGTCCGCCGCTCACTGGGCACGGCGTAGGATCATCGTGCTTGGGACCGGTGAGATCGGCGCAAGCTGATGTAGCGATGAGGCCGAGGGCGGATACGATGGCAAGCAGTTTCTGGCGGGACATGATTAGCTCCTGGGTTGGGTGGAGAAGACGATTCGAATCCCAACCTAGGGCGCTTGCCCTATAGAAATATGCCGTTTTTATATCACAAAGTGCTGGTTTTGTATCAAAAATGCTGCTTTTGATCGATTTTTCTCGCATTCACCCAATTTTGTCCACAACTTTCACGGGATGCCCGTCAACTCGGACCCATGAGCGTTGTCGCCTTTCTTCCCGAAAGGCTTCTGGCGCATGTCCGGCACGTTTTCGTCGGAGATACTGATCTTGTGATTGCAAAATCGTGGGACGAAGTGGACTCGATCGTTCGACAAAGGCCGGTGGCAGCCCTCATCCTCGACCCGGCAGCTGACGGAACTATGAACGTCGAGGCCGTCGAATCGCTGATGAAGCGCTACCCCTCGCTGCCAGTAATCGCCTACGTCTTTCTCACCAAAGATTCTTTCGGTGCAATCGCACAGCTTTCGCGTGCCGGATTGCAGAACGCCGTGCTCCAGAAATTCGACGACTCGCCGGTAAAATTCCGCGAGACTGTCGAGCGCGCCCGCGGAAATCCGTTGAAGCGCCGATTGCTGGACGGATTACGAGGGCAGCTCGCACTTCTTCCGCTCAAGCTCGTCCGGACCGTCGACGAAATGCTCGAGTCACCGCACCAATACAAAAGCGCACAGGATGTGGCACAACGCGCGGAGACGTCTGCCCTCAAGCTTTACAGGAACTTCAGTATGGCAGGGCTTGGCTCTCCGCGTCGCCTCCTCCGGGCAGCGAAACTTTTGAAGGCGGTGGGATATCTCCAGGACCGCGGATATTCAGTGCGCGATGTCGCGCGGAAAGTCGGCTACCGCAACTCGCGACTATTCGCCGAACACACCATCGATGTTTTTTCGATGACACCGTCGCGTGTGAGAAGTCATCTCGCACCTGAAGACGCAGTGGATAAGCTCATCACGTGGTTAACCGTTTTACCAGATACAGATACAGATACAGACTGAGGCAGGTCACCTATGCAGTTCACCGGTGCAGTAGTAAGAGATCGCAGATTCAACTTTGCAGTCGCGATTGTGAGGCCCACAGTGTTGCGCTCGACCGTCGAGGCAACGAAGGTACAGCTGGCATTTGCTCCAGTGTTTCGAGGAATGCCGCTGGTGCTGATGGCGCAGGACGAAGTCGGAACTCCGACGTTCCACGGCCGCGCTGATCTCGTCGAGATCCTGAAGCATACGAATCTCGATCAAGTGCATTGGAAGGTCTACTCATCCAGCTGAGCTGAAGTAGGCGTGGATTTTCCCCGCGCTCAATCGATTGTGTGTGTTCGATTCTGGTCTCGCTCTGCGAGATCGACCGGTCAGATTTCGTCCAACAATTGGAGGAAACGATGACGTCCCCACCAGTAGCTACTTCACATACAATCGATTCAATCGTCGCACGTCTCGATGAGTTCAAGCAGCGCGCGACATATGGAGCCGTCGCTCAAGTGTTGAACCGTGGTCCGCGCAACTTGATGCAGGGTCGCTCGCGTAGTCTGCGCGATTCGTGGATCGTGAGCAGGAGCGATGGAATGCCGACGGGATATCAACCCGATCAGGTGCATCCGGAGATCAAGTCGCGTGAGACGATTCTTCGAACGCGAGATGAGTTGGAGGCGTGGCTCTCGAATCCTTCCTGAACGGCAGAGATTCGGAGGAAACCCACTTTATCGCGCCTCCGCGATAAAGTGGATTTCCTCCTAACCTCCTGCGGCACCTTGTTTGCGCATCTAAGGTATAGACTAGAATGCGCATCAAAATCCCTCCCCTGTCGCACCGCGCAAAGCTCTCGATTCTAATC
>DATLDN010000149.1:0-5184 GCA_035525855.1 Gemmatimonadaceae bacterium | reverse complement strand
GCGAGTGCCATCGCCGGATTAACGACCGCGCCGCCATAGCTTCCTGAATGCAGATCGCACTTCGGTCCCTGCACGTCGATCTGGAAATACGCGAGGCCGCGCAACGACGAGAGAATCGATGGCTGGCCGGGCGCGAACATCGATGAATCGGAAATAACGGCAGCATCAGCTTTGAGGAGATCCTGATTATCGCTGACAAATTTCTCGAGGTTGTCGCTTCCGACCTCCTCTTCTCCTTCAGCTATCAACACGATGTTGAGCGGCAGGCGTCCGCGCGTCGCGAAGTGCGCCTCGAGCGCTTTTATATGTAGAAAAAGCTGGCCTTTGTCGTCAACGGATCCACGCGCGTAAATCCTGCCATCGCGAACAGTGGGCTCGAACGGCGGTGACGTCCATAAATCGAGTGGCTCCGCGGGCTGCACGTCGTAATGTCCGTAGACGAGCACGGTCGGAGCGCCGGGCGCGCCGCGCCATTCGGCCAGCACTATCGGATGTCCTGGAGTTTCGTGAACGCGCGCCTGCATTCCGATCTTCTCCAGGGACCGACAAACCCAGGCAGCCGCCCGTGCAGTATCGGCATCATGCTCCGATCGTGCACTGACGCTCGGGATTCTCAGGAACTCGAACAGCTCCTCACGAATGCGCGCGTCGTTTTCCTCGAGGTATTTATCCAGATCCGATGGTCCGGCTGATCTCATTGGGTTGTTCCGTCTTAGATTGAATGAACGCGAGTGATTCCTGCTTCGCGGCAGGCAGGAAAGTAACGCGCAAGGCGTGCCATGACCAAAGCAGCGATAAAAATTCCTACTGAAACCCAGATCTCCGCGGGCGGTGCTGTTACTCGGTCGAGTGGAGACGAAATGGAAGTTGCACTTATTTCCGTTGGCTCTCCGCCGCGGTGGCAGCTTCCCAAAGGACTTATCGATCCAGGCGAGACACCGGATATCGCGGCACTTCGTGAGGTCCGTGAAGAAGCCGGCCTCGGGGCAAGGATCGTTGAGCTGATAGAGAAAGTCGAATACTGGTACCAGGCAACATCACGTGGAAAACGAGTTCGATATCACAAGTTCGTTCACTTCTTTCTCATGGATTACGTGAGCGGCGATGTCGCAGATCACGACCGTGAAGTAAATGAAGCAAGGTGGTTCGAGCTTGGCGCCGCCATCGAAACGATTGCATTCAAGAGCGAGAGAAGCGTGCTCCAGAAAGCGGCGGCGTTGATTCCGAAACGCCCGAGTAAATAGGTATGCCGAACCGACTCGCCGGCGAAACCAGTCCGTACCTTCTTCAGCATCGGGACAATCCCGTCGATTGGTATCCATGGGGCGAAGAAGCTCTCGAGCGTGCGCGAAAAGAAAACCGACCGATCCTGCTAAGCATCGGATACGCAGCATGTCACTGGTGTCACGTGATGGCTCACGAGTCATTCGAGAATGAAGACACCGCGCGGCTCATGAATGAGTTGTTTGTGAACATCAAAGTCGATCGGGAAGAGCGCCCCGATCTGGACAGTATCTACATGCAGGCGGTGCAGGCGATGACCGGGCATGGCGGCTGGCCGATGACTGTTTTTCTCAAACCGGATGGAGCTCCGTTTTATGGTGGGACCTACTACCCCCCGACGGATCGTCAGGGAATGCCATCGTTTCGGCGTGTCCTGCAATCGGTCGCTGACGCTTATACGAATCGTCGTGATGCAATCGAGAGCACGTCGCAGCAGTTAAGGAAGATCTACGATTCGGTGGCACTGTTTGCGTCGACGGACAGCGGCATTACCGCTCACGATCTCGAGCTCGCGTACCGCGGACTCGCGCGCCAGTATGACATTCGCAACGGAGGATTTGGCGGAGCACCCAAGTTTCCGCCAACGATGTCCCTGGATTTTCTGTTGCGTCATTGGAAGCGAACCGGAACCGACTACGCGCTTCAGATGGTAACGGAATCGTTCCAGCGGATGTCACGCGGTGGCTTGTACGACCAGATCGGCGGCGGGTTTCATCGATACACAGTCGATGGCATCTGGCTCGTTCCGCATTTCGAGAAGATGCTGTACGACAATGCGCTGCTCATTCGACTTGGCAGTCATCTCTGGCAAGCGACCAAAGAAGAGGAAGTGCGGCGAGTGACGTTCGAAACGATCGAATGGGTCGCAAAGGAAATGACGTCGCCGTCCGGTGGATTTTATTCATCGCTCGATGCGGACAGTGAAGGTCACGAAGGAAAGTTCTATGTCTGGTCCGAAGACGAGATCGATTCCGTTCTTGGAAGTGAAGCTGCCCTGATCAAATCGCATTTCGGCATCACCGCGCGCGGCAATTTCGAGGGAAAGAACATTCTTACGGTAGCCGCAGATCCTCACGCCACTGCGGCCAGGAACGGTTTATCGGCCGATGAGCTCCAAGGGCGGATCGCTTCCGCGCGCTCACTACTATATGAAGAGCGAGCGAAACGAGTCTGGCCCGGCCGTGATGAAAAAATCCTCGCAGGCTGGAATGGGCTGATGCTTCGAGGAATCGCTACCGCAGCTCGCGTGTTTGGTGACCCCCAGCATAAGGAGCTCGCACTAGCCAACGGAAAGTTTCTCTACGAGAACATGGCCCGCGACAATCGCGTGATGCGAACGCACAAGAATGGCGAGACCCGTATTCCTGGATTTCTCGAGGATCACGCAGCGGTTGCTCTCGCGTTCCTCGCAGTGTACGAGCTGACATTCGACGAAACCTGGGTTGAGCGCGCACGCGGAATTGCCGATTCAATGATTCGCTGGTTCGGTGATGCTGACACGGGCGCTTTCTTCGATACTGCGAGTGACGCCGAACAGCTCATCACGCGCCCGCGAGACGCAACAGATAATGCGATGCCGTCAGGGAGTTCACTGGCTACCGAAGTCCTTTTCGTTCTTGGAGATCTCACTGGCGATCAAACTATGCTCGATCGCGGCCGCCAAGTGCTGAATTCGCTATCGGAGGCAGCTCCGAAATATCCCACGGCATTCGGTCACCTGCTCGGTGTTGCCGACATGGCAGTGCATGGTGCGATCGAGGTCGCGATTGCCGGCCACCGCGACGATCAAGATTTCAGACTACTGGAGCGCGAGGTCGCGCGTCACTACGTTCCATCGCTCATTCTTGCCGGAGGCGATGCTGCGCAGTCGTCAATCGCATTGATGAGCGGACGCAACGGAAATGATCGGGCAACGGCTTATGTTTGCAGGTCATACCTGTGCGATGTACCTGCAGCTGAGGTATCTCTTCTTGGTGCTCAGCTTGAATCCGCGCCTCGCAGCTCACCTTCAAAAGAAGATTGAATGGCAAATTCGAATCGGATCGCACAAGCATACGGATACGCTGTCTGCTTCATTGCCGTTGTCACAATTCTCATCTCCACTTCCGCGATTGTAAAATCGTTGTTCGATATCAGCGATCCCTTGCGCGCAGAAGGGTACGGTCGGCCCCTCACATCATTTAGCAGTTACAAGAGAGAGCAGCAGTATCAACGGACAGGACCGTCACGTGTTCGTCCAACGTCAACGGTTCCTGATTCCGCCGCCCGGCCACCCAGCGAAACCGAGCTCCGGCAGATGTTCGAAGATGAGCGCCTCGATCAAATTGGCTCGGTCCGATTTCGCTCGATGAAGACGCTCGTATCCAGCGTTTTGCTGATGGTTGTCGCGTTTCTTCTGTTCTTCATCCATTGGCGATGGCTGCGGCGGGAAGACCAGAAAGTCTGACGGAGAGCAGACCGTCGTTCACGCGCGGAATTTTTGCCGGCGCCGTGCACGACGACCTACTCTTTCCGTATCCTGCTTCGCTCGAGCAGCGAAATCCGGATGAAGCCGCGCTTGTGCGCCGGCTCGCCACGGATCTCGATCGCATGGTTGCCAGCGGGCTCATCGACGCAGCGCGAATCGATAACGAGGAAACTGTAAGCGACGACATCATCGCTGAATTCGGGCGAGTTGGAATGCTGGGCCTCACCATCCCGCGTGAGTATGGTGGGCTGGAATTATCTCACACCGCTTACGCGCGGATCTTCGAGCATCTATCGACGATAGATGCATCGCTCGCGGTGATGGTCGGCGTTCACTGCGGGCTCGGCTCCAAGGCGATCGCTCTGTACGGAACTGAAGAGCAGAAGCGCCGCTACCTGCCGATGCTCGCGCGAGGTGATACACTCGCCGCGTACGCGCTCACGGAGCCCGAGACCGGTTCGGATGCGCAGAATATCAAAACCACGGCGGCGATCAGTGAAGATGGTCGCAGCTGGATTCTCAACGGCCACAAGATCTGGATCGGTAACGCGCACCGGGCAGGAGTAATAGCAACGTTTGCGCAAACACCGGTGACGCGACGCGGTGAGAAAGTCGCACGCCTGACTGCATTCATCATTCGCCCCGACATGCCCGGGTTCAAGGTACTCGGGACGGTCGAAAAGCTTGGTATTCGAGGGTCCACACAAGCCGAGCTGCTGTATGAGAATCTCGAAGTTCCCGCGGATCATATGCTGGGGAATGTTGGGCGAGGGTTCACAGTTGCTGTAAATGTTTTGAATGATGGTCGATTGACGCTCGTCGCCGGCTGCACCGGGGCAGCGAAGAAAGTCTTACACGAAATGGCCACTTACGCTGAGCAGCGTGTGCAATTCGGACATCCGCTGGCGCATTTCGAGATTACTCAGCGGAAGCTGTCGCACTTCGCCGCAGAGATTTATGCGTCTGATGCGTTACTTGGCGTTCTTGCGTCTCTCGCCGATAATCCAGGAGGTGAATACTCGCTCGAGGCCGCATGTGCGAAAGTCTTTGCGAGCGATCTCATATGGGCCGAATCCGATGACATGGTTCAGATCGCGGGTGGACGCGGTTTCGTCAAACCGTATCCGTATGAGCGTTTTCTTCGCGATGCGCGAATCAATCGGATTTTCGAAGGAGCTAATGAAGTATTGCGCCTGTTCATTGCTCTGAACGGAATTCAGAGTCCGGCAGAATCGCTACAGGAAGTTGGTACTGCGCTGCGCAGGCCACTCCGAAATCTCGGGTTGCTCAGTGGCTATGCGGCTTCGCGGATTCGCAGCCGCCTTGGTGCGAGCGCTACTCTCGATGCACGTTTGCATCCCCGGCTTGCAAAGCACAAATCGTATTTCGAGAAACACGTCGCCGAGCTAAAGGCGGCGACGCATCGCGCAATC
>DATLDN010000142.1:0-3281 GCA_035525855.1 Gemmatimonadaceae bacterium | reverse complement strand
CTGCACAGGCTTCGGTAAGACGAGATGCGCCGAGATAGCCTCCACTACGAGGCTTGCGAAGATTCGTGGAATCGATTCGCCGGATTTGAACGGTTCAACTCGTGCAACTGCGGTAACCGAAAGCGTTCCAGTAGCTGATTTCGCTATTGATTCGCACGCCGAGTCGGCCGCTCTTACTAAGCGATCCGGCCTTGTTAAGGAAAGTGCGCCGCGCGGTGTAGCGGCTGAGACAACGCACGCAAATATGGCGAAGCTATCCCGCAGACAGCGACTGGTCATGTCGTCGGAAGATGCTCGACGCGCGCAGCGAGATACGCGAACACCACCGTCAGCGCGAACGTGACGAAGAGAATCGTATACGGATGCGCACCGAGCGGGCTGGGCACGCTATTGGCCGCATACCAGCTGAAGTACAAAACAGGAGCGAGGCAGACGACAATCGCTGTTGAAAGCCAGAATGTTCGCTTGAGATGAATCCACAGCGAAGCGAGAGCAGGGAACACAAGAGGATATCCCCACCATGATGGGAGCGGCGAAGTTGTACCGGTCGCCCTCGTCGAAAGAAACCCGAGAAATTGCGCGAGGAAAATTCCGAGAATTCCAATTGCAAAGAGCAGCGCGTAGTCCATTGCGGATCGTTCAGAATTCGCCACTCTCGTTCCTCCGTTACTCTGATTCTATGGCGTCGGGGTGCATCCGGCGAGGAACGTGTCGCGGAAGTAGGCTACCGGGACCGGTCCCATACCCATAAACCGCTCGTGGAATTTCCTGGCGGAAAATCCGGCGCCAGTTGCTGAGCGACATGCCTCTCGCAGTTGAACGATGGTGTTCTTGCCGAGGTTATACGTGATCGCTTGTGTGGGCCACTTCGAGTACCGATAGATCGCTCTCGTTGCACTATCAGCAATTGCCTTCGCGGTGGGATCTCCCGCCGCTAGCGTACGCGCGTTCGGATAGAATGAAACGTGTTCGGTGAAGTAATCGATCGCCTGATCGAACGACATTCGACCGGTGTGCAATCCGACGTCAACGCGGATGCGCACAGCGCGCAACAGTTGTCCCTGCAGCTCGTACAGATACTCGCCGGCTGAATAGAACCCGTACTTGTGTTTTGGAGTTGGCTCCGACATCAGCTCTTCGCTGTATAATCCCCAACCTTCAACCGCCATCGAGTCCGTCCACATGGACGATGAATCTTCAACCGCGCCCGGAGTCAGCCAGCGAATGTTGGTGATGGCCTCCGCATGTTGATTCATATAGCGGTAATGCCAGTCATGACCGGGAAATCCTTCGTGTACTGCCGTGTCCGCAACTGACGAAAAATTGTTTTCCTTGAGCGCCGCAGGACTATTTCCTGTTGGCGTGAGATAGAATCGACCCACACCGGTTTTCTTGAACGGAGGCGCTGGATAGTACGCAGCGTCGATAGTGCTCTGAAGAACGGGTGGAGTCGGAACTACATCGAGCCGATACGTCGCGGGAATGTCGAAGAGGTCGTTCTCGCGTCCGTACGCCACGGCCCTTGTTCCGGCATCACGATACCATTTGAAGAGCTGGTCATCGTTTTTCGGTGAGTCTTTCGAGAGAAACTCCATCACCTTGCGGATGCCCAGGTATTTCTCCGCATCGCTGTTGAACGATAGACCCATCTTCGCTTCGGTCGAGAACGCTCGTGCAACCTCGACCATCTTCGCCGTATAGAGCGCGACCTGTTGCGCGCCGTACTCGTAAAGCTCCGCAGCGCTTCTCGGATCTTTGAGAATGTTGTGGACGCGCCACTCATACGCTGCTTCGCCGATCGCATACCGGTCGACAGCTTCATTGACATCGTATGTCTGGGTCAGCCATGTCGCGAACGCCTGCCACGCATCCGCTGCTGCATAACCGGCAGCGGTGAGCAATCGCAGAGTTTCCGGCGCAAAGGCGCGGGCGCCAAGAAATTGCTGCGCCGTCTTCGGAAGAGTGTTTCGGAAATACTCGGCGTTCGCATTGCTCCCGTTTATTCCGTCACGCTGCACCATCCGCTTGTCCGGAATAATTCCAGCGCTCTTTCCGGCCGAGAGATTAGCCTTTGCAACATCGAGATATGCAGGGATCGCCAGCGTTCGCTTGATCACCAGCTGCCAGTCAGCTTCCTCGCCGAGGAGCCCGCCAGTCTGTTCAGGCATTTGTTGTATCTGCCAGTCAATACCGCGAAACGGTTCAGCGACATAGGTGTCGACAGCACGCTGGTAGTACCTGAGGACAGCTTCCTGTCTGATCAGAAAATCGAGCTGCGCGTTCATCAGCTGATAATCGATCAGGTCTGTCGGAGCGAGCGCCGTTGAAGGAATCCGCGCGAGCGTCGCTTTCATGTCGCGATAAAACTTTACCTCGGCATCGATCGACGACTGCTTGAAGTCGCGTAGTCTCGCATTCGTGTCGGCGAGATCGGGACTGTATCCGTCGCCACCGACATAAGTGGATGTGACCGGGTTCCGCTGGAGATGGAAAACGAAATAGCGATCGCGAATGCCGGGGAAATCAGTTACCGGCAACGGAGTTGTTTCAACGACGGGAGCCCCCGCTGATGCGCAGGCTTCCAGGTCGCCAAAAATCGCGGCGCTCGCGGCGGCGAACGAAGCTCTCTGTACAAATGAACGTCGATTCATCTTCTCGATTTCATAATGCTGTCCGGCGATGATGTCGCGTGACGGATTTTTTGAGGATTGAAATCTGTCCGCCGTGATACGCGTCGTGTTGGACGAGACCGTGAAGCATGTTGCTCACGCTTCGTTCCCCCTTGGGAACATTGCGTGCGAGTTCGTCGTCGCTCAATCCCGCAACGATTTCAACGAGTCGCTCATGGCTTTCTATAAGTGCGTTGCGCGCTGCGTTCCAGTTGTCTTCAGCGAACGGGCCGGTGTGGGGCCAGTCTTCATTCTCAAAGGGCTCGACCTGTCCGCCGGTGATTCGCCTGTTGGTGATGTTTACCCATGAGGTGATATGGAGCACGATCTCCCAGATATTGTGCGCGGCGGGAATGGGACGCTGCATTGCTTCTTCCATTGTTACGCCGTCTAGAATCTCGCGCAGCGATGGTCCATGCCACGCGTCGCCGTTGAGAGCCTGGGTCAGCTCCAGGGCAATGCGTTCGCCCTCAGAGGAAGTACTGTTCATTTGCCCAATAATCTACGCTCGTCGAACCATGTGCTGTGTAGTGAAAGCTCCGATAGATAGCCGGTGAGGCGGTGAGACGGTGAGAAAAACGGCGGCACCACTGCAGTTGCCGCCGTTTTTCT
>DATLDN010000128.1:0-6794 GCA_035525855.1 Gemmatimonadaceae bacterium | reverse complement strand
ATGAGACCATCAGACTCTCGCGAGATGAAGCGAACCACACCTATTCGCGCTCGGTGGCACTCACGAAGGACGTTATCAACTCCGTTCGGATCGGCCACACTCCGAGTATTCGCAAGATCAAACGAGTGGTGCAGGGAATTGTCGATTCGGTATTGAACGACGAGACATCACTCATCGGTCTCACTGCGCTTCGCGACTACGACGACTACACGTTCACGCACAGCGTCAACGTTTGCATCTTCTCCGTTGCGCTTGGCCGACGTCTCGGGATGTCGAAGCTGCAGCTCTTTGACCTCGGTCTTTCGGCGCTAATGCATGACATTGGAAAATCTCGTATTCCTGTGTCGATTCTGCGCAAAACAGAAGAGCTGACCGACGAAGACTGGCGGGGAATTGCTGCGCATCCGTGGCTCGGTGTACTCGCGCTGTTTCAATTGAAAGGACAGCAGGAGGAAGTCAGCTATCGCGCAATGACCGTTGCGTACGAGCACCACATGCGCGGCGATCTCAGTGGATATCCGAAGGTCATACGCCCGCGGACGATGAGCATGACGAGCAAGATTGTAGCTGTCGCAGACGGGTACGATGCGGCGACTTCACGAAGGTCTTATCAGACTGTGCCCTATTCTCCGGCCGCTGTTCTTCAGGAGATGCGGGATAATCCGAGCCGCGGAATGGATCCAGTAGTCGTGAAGGCGTTCATCAATCTGCTTGGCATCTATCCTGTCGGAACGCTGGTGGTGCTCGATACGTTCGAGCTTGCAGTAGTTTCGGCCGCTAACTCACGTCCCGAGGCGCTCTCTCGGCCGACCGTAAAGATCGTCAGCGATGCGCAGGGAAATATTGTTGTTCCGCCGCTCGAGGTTGACCTTGCGCAGCCGGAAGGCAACGGCGACTATGCTCGAACGATCATCAAAACAGCGGATCCGGACCGGTATGGCATCAACGTTGGAGATTATATCGTCTAACCGCGTGGAGCAGCGCTTCGCGCTTTTGCGCGGCACGCGACGCAAAGCGCTTGTCTGTTACATCACCGCTGGACATCCGGATCCAGATACGACCGTCGACCTGATGCGGGGTTTCGAGGATGCCGGAACGGACGTCATCGAGATTGGTGTCCCTTTTTCGGACCCGATCGCTGACGGCCCGATCATACAAGCAAGCTCGCAAAAAGCTTTAGCGCTGGGGATGACTCTCGAAAAGACGTTCGAGCTGGTTTCCAGAGCGGCGGTTCAAATACCTGTAGTTCTTTTCACATATCTCAATCCGCTTCTCGCTTCGGGCCCGGATTGTCTCCGATCAGCGCGGGACGCAGGCATCGATGGTGTTCTCGTGACAGATCTTCCAGTGGGCGCGGATCCTGATCGCGAAGCCTGGCTTTCCGAAAGTGGATTGGCATTCATTCGGCTGGTTGCGCCAACAACTCCGGTGGAAAGAATGCGTGAGATTTCCGAACACGGAAAAGGATTCGTGTATCTCCTCAGTCGACTGGGCGTCACCGGGATGAGCGAAGCCGTCTCACGGGACCTCGAGCCAACCGTCGCGCGCCTTCGCGAGGCGACGAGGCTGCCGATCTGTGTGGGTTTCGGAATATCAAACCCAATTCAGGCGAAAGAGGTCGCGAAAATTGCTGATGGAGTCGTTGTAGGCAGCGCGCTTGTTGCAGCCGCCGGTAGAAGCACCGAGGAAGCACTTTCTTTCACAAGCTCTCTGCGAAACGCTCTCGACTCGTAGCCATGCCTTCATTGCATGAGGTAACACTCAAGTCGATGACGTTTCACACACGCATCGGAGCACTTCCGCATGAGGCGGAGATTGCGCAATCAATAGAAGTCGACCTTACTGTGTGGATCGCCCGTCCTGAAGGTTCGCGCGGCGCAGAGGGTATCGTTGACTACCGTGAGCTGTACGACCTCGTTTCCAAAGTCATTGCGGATGGTCATACCCATTACCTCGAGAATCTTGTTGAGCGAATGATCGACGCAATACTGAAGATCGATCTGGTGAAGCGAGCGCGTGTTTCAGTGCGCAAACCCCACGTTGCACTTCATGGCCCGCTGGCTTTCGCGCAAGTTTCGCTGGAGCGGGGCGATGAGTGATCTCGTCTACATCGCGCTTGGGTCGAACCTCGGGGATCGCGAAGCTACGCTCGACCGTGCACGAAAGGAAATCGCAAGGATTGAGTCCACGCGCATCGTTGCCGAAAGTGACATCGAGGAGACTGCGCCGATTGGGCCGGTGAAACAGGATTTCTTTTTGAATCAGATGATCGCCGTCGAAACCGACCTGCAGCCCCGTGCGCTGCTCGACGCACTGCAGAAGATCGAAAAAGAGGCTGGTCGTGAGCGAGCTGTTCGCTGGGGCCCGCGCACACTCGATCTCGATATCGTAATGATCGACGGGCGGGAACATTCGGATGATGCATTGGTGGTTCCTCATCCACAGCTTCCAAACCGGGACTTCTGGCTCCGGGAGCTCGAGCAAATCAAAACTGCATTGCATGTCTAATTCAGAGACCGCACCGAAACGAGTGACGCTGCGCGAAATCGCGCGCATGAAGCGCGACAGAGAAAAGCTCGTTGTGGTTACTGCATACGACGTTTTGTTCGCGCGAGTCGTTGATGCTGCCGGAGTAGATATCGTGCTGGTAGGCGATTCTCTCGGAAATGTTGTGGCCGGATTCGACACGACACTGCCTGTGAAGCTCGAGCACATGATCTATCACGGCGCGGCGGTACGGCGTGGAATCAAGCGAGCACTACTCGTTGTCGACATGCCATTCCTTTCGTACCAGGCGAGCATCGAGCGCGCAATTCTAAATGCGGGACGATTGATGCAGGAAACTTCCGCCGATGCGGTAAAGCTCGAAGGTGGGAGCAAGGAAGCAGTGGATACTGTGGCTGCCTTAATTCGCACGGGAATTCCTGTAATGGCGCATCTGGGTTTCACTCCCCAGTCGGTGCGCGCTCTTGGAATGCGCGTCCAGGGAAGGGAGCGCGGTGATGCCGACCGCCTTGTCGATGAAGCAATTGCGCTCGAGAATGCCGGGGCATTCTCCTTAGTGCTGGAGCTGCTGCCTACCGAAGTGGCGAAGAAGATCACCGCTGCTGTGTCGATTCCAACGATTGGTATTGGAGCGGGGCCGGATTGCGACGGACAGGTTCTTGTGCTGCCGGATCTACTCGGGTTGAACGATGGATTCGAACCCAGGTTCCTGAAGAAGTACGCGAATCTTGCGGGTGATTCTCGCACAGCGGTCGAAAAGTATGCTGAAGAGGTGAGGTCAGGAGTGTATCCCGATGCCTCGCACAGCAACTAGGCTGCGTCGGGTTTCTGCTGTACCGGAACTGCGTGCCGCCATAAGTGAGGCACGGCGAGACGGCGCGCGCATCGGGTTCGTTCCGACGATGGGTGCGCTTCACGCGGGACATCTGAGTCTTGTCGAGCGCGCGCGCGATGTGACCCAAGTCGTTGTGATGAGCATCTTCGTGAATCCACTTCAGTTCGGTCCTAACGAAGATTTTTCCCGGTATCCGCGCCCGATAGAAGACGATGAGCGCCTGGCTGAAGAAGCAGGAGCGGATCTGCTTTTCACTCCGACGGTGGCAGACATGTATCCCGAAGGTCGAACTGTCTCGGTATCTGCAGGAGAGATCGCAACTCAGTGGGAAGGCGCCGTGCGGCCGGGGCACTTTGACGGTGTTCTTACAGTTGTAGCCAAACTTTTCAATCTCGTACAGCCCGACGTCGCTGTGTTCGGAAGAAAGGATTTGCAGCAGGCTGCCCTGGTAAAAGCATTGGTCCGCGACCTCGATTTTCCACTCGAGATTTTGGTCGCACCAATCATTCGCGAGCCGGACGGACTCGCGCTTTCGAGTCGTAATCGCTATCTGAATGAGTCGGATCGCGCTGATGCACTTGTGCTGAGTCGGGCACTCAACGCTGTCGCTGCCGCTTTTGATTCTGGAGAAATCCACACAGCCAGGCTCGAGGAGATCGGCAACAGCGTGATGAACAGCGTGAAGGCGGCTGCCACGAATTATTTCGCGGTCGTCAACCGCGACACATTTCAGCGCGAAGAAATCGCGCAGAAAGGCTCGGCGGTAATTGTCGCAGCAAAACTTGGAACCACTCGACTGATCGACAACATCATCCTCGGCGAGAATGATTCGAACTGACAGCAATGGCTTGCCCGCATGGGCATGCGTCGGCCAAAAGCGACTCGCGCATATCGATCGTGTCGTGGCCCTGCTTCGCGCGTGGGGAGCGGCGATGAGATTGCCCCCTGACGAGGCGCGATCGTGGATAGATGCAGGGACGTGGCACGACGCACTGCGCGATTCCCCCGAAGACGAGCTGAGAAAAATCACGGGAGACACAACGTCCCCGTTTGGATTACTCCATGGACCTGCTGCTGCGATCAGACTCGAAGCGGATGGAGAGAAGCGTCGCAACGTGCTGGACGCTATTCGATATCACACGGTGGGATCGGGAAACTGGGATCGCACCGGGCGCGCGCTTTACATGGCTGATTATCTCGAACCGGGTAGAAAGTTTTTGCATGAGGATCGGTTCTTTCTCGCTGCTCAGGTGCCGCATTCGTTCGATGAAGTTTTCCGCCAGGTTGTTCGCTTTCGTCTCGAATGGTCCGTGCGCGAAGGGAATCACATCTTTCCAGAAACCGTGGAGCTCTGGAACAGTCTTCGGTGAAGATTGGACGGTGGATTCTTCTCGCAGCGGTCATCGGCGGAGCAGCATACTACGGAGCAAAGCGATTCGAGCGTGATCGCGACGCTCGACCCGCAGCGCAATCGGACGCTCCGGAAAATGCAAAGGCGCCCCCGGGTGTCCGAATTAAGGTCGAAGTGCTCAACGCAACGACTACGAAGGGACTCGCGCGAAGAGCAACGTTGTTTCTTAGAGACCGCGGGTTCGATGTCGTGTCAATAAACACGACTCAGAAGCAGCAACCCACGACGATGGTGATCGATCGGTCAGGTCATCCTGAGTGGGCTCGTCTTATCGCAAATGCAATGGGCGCGACGGTGACCGTGCGCCATGACAGCTCACGCTACGTTGACGCCACTGTCCTCGTTGGCGCGAACTGGCGTCCGCCGCCGAAGCCGTTCTACCCGTAGCTGTCCACACGCCGCGGCGATATCGATACCGCGACTTTTTCGTATCGCCACCTCCACGCCGCTGTTGCGGATGATCCGCGCGAAGACTGCAATCTCATGCGGAGTAGATGGAACGAAATTGCCGGCTCCTCCCGGATGCAGGGGAATCAAATTGACAAACGCTTTGCACCGTCGCGCCAGCGCGGCGAGCCCCTCGGCATTTTCGCGCGAATCGTTTACGCCGCCGAGCATGACATATTCGAACGTTACGCGACGGTCGAATGCAGATGCGGCGTCGATAACATCCGACAGCGGATACTTTGTGTTGATCGGCATGAGCGTCTGTCGGAGCTCGTCACTGGGCGCATGAATCGAGAGCGCGAGACGAAATTGCTCAGGTCGTTTCGAGAGCGCGATGATTCCGGGAAGAACACCGACAGTTGATACTGTGATGTGACGCGCGCCGATCCCGATCCCTGATTCATCATTCAGAATCGTGAGCGTCGGATCTACAGCTTTCCAATTCATCAGCGGCTCACCCATGCCCATAAAAACAATATTCGTGGGGCGCGTGCCTGTGAGCATGATGACTTCCCGCACCTGGCCGGCGATTTCTGATGGTCGAAGGTTGCGCGAAAAACCCATCAAGCCGGTTGCACAAAATGAACATTGCAAAGCACAACCCGCTTGCGAGGAAATGCAGAGCGTCAGTCGCGAGCCTTCTGGAATCGCGACAGTCTCGATGTGTTCGCCATCTGCCAGGCGGAAAAGAAATTTCTCCGTTCCATCGGCGGATAACTGCCGGGTGGAAACTTGAAGGCGTGGAATTGTGAAATGCTGTTCCAGCAGACCCCGGAATGCGGCCGGTAGCTCGCGCATATCCTGGAAGCTTTCGCGCGGCGTCCGCCACAGATGCTGAACGATTTGCGTCGCACGAAACGGTTTCTCGCCGTGCTCGACCGCGAACGCACGAAGAACTGCGTTCGACTCGCTCGGCGCGAGGTCGAGCAGATTGACGCGATCAACACCGTTGTCCCGATGCTCAAGCGTCACTTGCAGTCCTTCCACCAACTGTATGCCATGACTAAGTTTAACGAGTTGCCATCCCTTCTACGACTGATCGCCGATTGACTGTCGATTCGGCATCCCAAACCACTCTTCGAAGCCATCTCGCAGGCTCGCTCCGGCCTGAGCACGCGGGTCAGCAAGTCGCGCTTGCAGGTTGGGTTCATCGCACAAGAAATCTCGGTGGAATAGTCTTCCTCGATCTTCGCGACCGAGCGGGAATTGTGCAGGTTTCGTTCGATCCGAAGTGGACACCCGCAACCGAAATCGAGAAAGCAGCAGCGTTAGGGCAAGAGTCGGTCGTCCTCATCAAGGGTGAAGCTGCACTCCGCCCCCCCGAGATGCGGAACGCCAACCTCGATACGGGCGACGTCGAAGTTCATGCTGTTTCATTGGAGCTGGTTGGACCTGCTGAAACGCCGGCAATTCCAGTCGCGAGGGGAAAGGGAGAAAACCTCGCTGCGGAAGACCTGCGCCTGCGTCACCGTTACCTCGATCTGCGACGCCCCGAGCTTCAGGACAATCTCGTCTTACGACATCGTCTCGCGCAGACCACGCGACGATATCTCGATGAACACGGATTTCTCGAAATAGAAACGCCGATTCTCACGA
>DATLDN010000120.1:0-5749 GCA_035525855.1 Gemmatimonadaceae bacterium | reverse complement strand
AGCCACATCGATTGGGATGTGGCTTTTGCTTGCTCCGTGTCTCTGCGTCTCCGCGACAAAGTTGTTCTGTTGCTTTCCTCTAGTCCCTACGCGCTCAGGGATTCAGCCAGTAGCTCACCTTAATCAGGAAAATGTTGTCTGGCACCGATCCAAAGAGTTTGTCGAGGTCGTGTCCAAACGCGAACTCACCAATCGGCTGAAAACTGTTTCGTGTTTGCTGCCACGCGACATACATCGTTGATCCTGGACGCCAATCCCACTTCATCACCGCGTTGCCTCGCAGGGACCCCACATTGAAATCTGGATGCGGGACCGCAAACGACACTGAGGGATTCGAGGTACCATTCGGATAGATGCGACCGTTTGAGATCTCACCGACATCGGTACCGTAAGTGAGGAACTCAAACTTTCCCGGCTCCGCAAATTCTTTCGTCGCACCGTACCTTCCGCTCGCCAGGAAAGGCTGCGCGAACACTTGAAGTGATAATGTCGGGCTGAACGTATAGTTCACACGAGTATCGAGCGAGATCGTCGTCTGATCTACGCTCGCGAACAGATATCTAGTACCAAACGTGCGAGTCGCGGCTGGATCATTCACGCGACCAAGGAACTGAGCTTCAGACTTATCCAAGTTGAGCGATGGACCAAGCCCAAGCTCGAGATTCGCCCGTGGCTTCCACTGAACATCTGCAAACCACTGGTTATTGCGACCACTCCCTGGTCCCCACTGCTGGAAACTGCCGACGAAAAAGACAACGGGTTTGCGTGGATCGCTGTTAATGGCGGGATTGAGAGACAAGAATCCTGGTCTGTTTGCGCGTGGACCCCCGCGAGTGAGTCGATCATCCACTGTGTTCGGAAGCGAAACAGTGAGATTCAAACTCCCCGCGTAGTAATTCAGAAGCTGCGCGTAAGTGTTGAGAAAAATCCGGTTCGAGATTGCCTCCCAGGAGTAGTTGTGCTCGACAAGCAGAGTGCTCGACGCCTGATATCGGCGCAGGAGCTTGCCCGGTCGCCTCTCCGTGTAGTTCACGTTCTCCTGAAGATCCAGGCGATCAGCTCTACGTTGGAATCCAAGATCGCTGATCTCATAATCGGGACTGATCGTATTGAACGAGCTGCTCATTCCCCAATGCCGGCCAATTCGATGCGAAAGAATCGCCGAGCCGGCGAAGCCGGTAAGCGAGGTCAAAGTCGTGTCGAGCTCGAGATGATCTGCGTCGGGTCGCTGGAAGTAATGATAGGGAAGTCGCTGCGTCGCGGTGATTACAGCCCGATCGCCAATGACATGACTCGAGGCGACGAATCCCTGGAACGTCCAGTTTCTCTGCGCCCACTGATGCAGGAAGTCGACGCCACCGGTGTACGCAGATCTGCGTAACACATCGGCAAGCACGCCTTCGAGGTCGGTGCGGTTTACGGCGCCGAGGAACCAGCCGATGTTCGAGAGGCCGCCGCGCATTTCACGTCGAAGTCTTCCGGCGAAATAATTCGTAAGCGGTTCTGCAACGCTGGTTCCATCTTCTCCAGTGGGCGTGCGGAAGCGTGCAGTTGTCCTCTCTGTAACTGCGTCGAGCACGCCGGCCGCCCAGCCTCCGGAGGTTCGTCCTGTAAGCTTCGCGGCGCCAAGTATCCGCGTAACGTCAGGCACATCGACACTGTCGTAGGGCGGCGCAAGTGACGGCGCTTTTCCAATTCGTCGCGAATAAAAAACGCTGTTCGTTCCGTCGGTTCCGAAATTGAAAAGCTCCGATCCTTCGACGAAGAATGGTCGTTTCTCAGGGAAAAACGTCTCGAACGCAGTCAGATTGATTACTGCAGGATCGACTTCGACCTGGCCGAAATCGGGATTGATCGTTCCATCGAGCGTCATGTTACTCGTTACGCGGTATTTCAGATCGAGTCCGACATCTCCGTGCATTTCATGGTTATCACGAAATGGATTTCCGGATCGGTCGATATTCTCGCTTCGCGCGACTGCGTACGGCATCACCTCGAGCTTCTTTCCGGTCGCGATGTTATCGATTCCGACGAGGTGACCAAAGCGCGGAATTCCGCCCGCCTGCTCGCGCGGAGTGAATGCCCAGTTTGAAAATTCCTGATTTCTCGCAATCTGCCGCTCAACCTGCAATCCCCACATGAGATTCGATCTTCCCGAGAATCGAAGCTGACTGAATGGAATTCGCATTTCGGCGATCCATCCGGAATCGGTTACGCTCGTTGCGACTTCCCACACAGGCTCCCATCCGTCGTCTTCATTCGAGGGCGATCGGGTTTGATCGCGCCGAACTCCGAGCGGATTCACCTCGAATCCCACTGCGGTGAGGTGATCGTGATTCGTATCGAGAATTACCGTGAGCCAGTCAGATGCGGTCATGTCCATGTCGCGCCGGCCAAGTCGACCGCGAACGGCGTTGCGATCGTAAAGCATTGCTCCGACGTAAAGCGCGTCATCGTCGTACATGAATCGAATGTCGCTCTTCTCCGACGCGGATTTGCCTTCCTGAGGATCCAGCTGAGTCAGGCCGCTAATTGGCTGTGCATTGCGCCAGGCAGGCTCGCTCAGATTCCCGTCGATGTTGATCGTGCTGCCCGTTATGCGGGTTGCAGTCGCACGAGGGGCAGTTGAGTTGTGATCGGTGACGGGGCGTGACACGGGCTGTTGTGCACCGAGTGTCGTTGTCGCGGCGAGAAGAAGGACGATTGATGATCGCATCAGTTTTGTCGTGGAGTCGACGATTACGAAATCTCAGTGGGTGTGTTCGCGCACTGTTTTCGGGAATCTCTTTTCCATTTTCGCCCGGTGTTTCGCCAACTCTACATCGCGATCTCGCGGCTCGGCCGTTGTAACGAGTGAGTGAAGCAGCTCGTGGATTGCTTTGTAAACATCATCGATCGCCTTGTTGAACGCTGCCTCGTTTGCCTTCGACGGTTTCGTCATACCGCTGACTTTGCGCACGAATTGAAGTGACGCATCGCGGATTTCATCGTGAGAAACGGGCGGATCGAAATTGTAGAGGGGCTTGATGTTGCGGCACATGTCTAGTGTCTCCGTGTTTCAGTTTTCTCGGGCGATGTCAGAGTAGCTGGAAGAATGCCTTTCCGGCCGAATCTATCTCTCACCTTGTCGACTGCCTTCGAAAGATTGCGATCGCGATCCGTTTCGCCTGAATGCTCACCGCGAGCGCGAAACAGTTTCAGCTGATCTGCTTCCGGATCTTCCGTTAATGAAGATAGCGCGACGCCCAGGAGTCTTGCAGGCATTCGGCGCGCTTCACGAAGCTTGAACAGGAGCTCCCGCGCGACGCGAAGAATCACACGATCGGAGACGACGGGCTCGATCAGTGTGCGACGCATCGAGCGCGTGCGAAAATCGCGATCGCGGATTTTCACCGTGATCGTGCGCGCTGCCATTCCGTCCTGCCGAAGATCGAATGCCGCACGCGTGACGAGCGCTACCAGCTCGTGCTCCAGATCTGCGTCATCATTCAAATCCGTCGCGAACGTTTCATCTCGGCTCATGCTCTTCTGATCACCGTGTTGAGGCGATTCCACTTCAGCGCTTCCCCGGCCGTGAACGCGGTCCCATAGCCACTCGGCTTCGCGCTCGCTCAGCATTTGCTTGAGCTGCGGAAGATCGTAACGCAAGACATCGGGCACTGTGCGCATTCCCAGCTTTGCCAGTCGCTCCTGGGATTTGGGACCAACCATAGGAATGTCCGCGAGATCGAACGTGCGCATGAATTCTTCTTCGCCTCCGGGCTCGACGATATGAACACCGTCGGCAGTCGTTCCCGGCTTCGCCTTCGCGCGCTCAACGGCCATCTTCGCAATCAACCGATTGGTTCCGCCGCCAATTGAAACTGAAAGTCCGGTTTCATCGCGAACAGTTTGACGAATGCGATGCGCAGTCGTTCTGAGCGGCTCGTTGTGATAGATGCCTTCGGTGCCACCTAGGTCCAGGTACCATTCGTCGATGCTTGCGCCGGAAACAAGGGGGGTGAATTTCTCGAGGATCTCGCGAATCTCTCGATGTTTTTCCGAGCAGGCCTTGCGCGGGACAGGAACGAACATCGCCTGCGGACAAAGTCGAGCCGCGCGTGCAATCGGCATGGCGGAGCGGACGCCGTATTGCCGAGCTTCCCATGATGCGGAGCAAACGACGCCGCGGCTTTCTTTTGATCCGCCTACTATAAGAAGTTGCGCTTTACCGGCGCCCTCCGGATCGACCATTCTCGCGACAGCGACGTAGAACGCGTCGCCATCGGCGAGAAGAATTCGTCGAGCGGTCATGCATCAAATCTATTCTTTCCGGTTGTCGTCGCGGCGTGCCAATTTCACCTGATCCCGCATCATGGTACGCCTCGGATGTGGAACCCGTCGAGTATTGGGTCAATAGTTCTCAGCGGTCGGCATTCGAGTAATCAGTGGTCGGTGGAACCCGAAAACTGAAAACCCGCGAGCCGACCGCCGAGAACTATTGACTCAAAACCCGATGGGTTGTCCCAATCCTAATCCGCTCTGATCAGGTGCAGCGATTCGTTTGGCATTTTACTGGCTTCGTCACAGTTGATTTTGAGCCCGCTGGTGTAGTCGTCAGCGTGACTTTGAAATTTCCTTTCGCAGAAAACGTGTGTGAGATGGTTACTCCAGTTCCGGTAGTGTTATCACCGAAGTTCCACGAATAACTCAATGCGTTCGAAGACGTGCTCGCGTCGAACGAGCATGTCATCGCCGAGCACGACTTGGTGAATCCGGCAATTGAAGGTGACGCTGGCGGAGGAGGTGGTGGCGGCGGCGACGACGGCGGTGACGAGTACGCCAGGCGGTAAATCGTCCCGCTCATGTCGTCTGAAATAAAGATTCCGCCGTCGGGAGAAACTGCAGCATCCACAGGACGACCCCAGGTGCTGCCACCTTCGAGCCAGCCGCTCACCAGATCCATCTGCGCATCGGGCTGTTGCGTAGACGGATCCCAAGGGAAATACAAGACCTTATATCCCGTTTTCGCGGAACGATTCCACGATCCATGTAACGGAACAACCGCGCCGTTCTGATAAGCAGTCGGCGCATTCGTTCCCTGAAGGAAGAGCAGACCGAGCGGCGCCGAGTGAGCCTGGATGCCCTTATCGATGCGATCTGCGGCCGTGCAGTCGAGATTCATTCCGTCTGCGTTCAGCTGCACATCGCGATCGAACGGCATGCTGTTCATTCCCGACTGTGAATCCGGATTCGGATTGCAGAACGGCCAGCCATAATTTCCGCCGTCGCGAATGCGCGTGAATTCATCCGGCGGATGATTGTCCACGTAAGTCTGCATGACTTTGCCGTAGTCGTCGGTTCCGTCGCCGCTCCAGTCATTGTGAAATGGATATGCGATGTCGTCGCGATTGTTGATTACGAGCCAGAGCGTGTTCGTTCCAGGAACAATCTGCAAACCTTCGGCGTTGCGAATTCCTTTCGCGAACAATCGGCCGCCGGTTCCGTCAGCGTTGTATTGATAGATCGCTGCGCGCAGTGGACTGCTTTGTGTATCGGAGAGGCACACGTTGCACGACGAGCCAAATGAGACGTAAAGAAGATTTCCATCGAGCGCGATGTTCTTGAGCGCATGACCACCGCCGCCAGGAATGCCGGAGATGATGACTTGTCGGCCCTGTCCGGTCAGATCGCCAGTAGTGTACGTGTATCGCGCGACTTTGTCTGTCTCGGAAACGTAGACGTAGGTCGTCCCGTTGATTGTGTGAAA
>DATLDN010000118.1:0-13641 GCA_035525855.1 Gemmatimonadaceae bacterium | reverse complement strand
GTTGATGGAGCCGAGGTTGCAGACGTCATACGGTAGAAGCGGCTGCTCGCCGCAGGGATTTGTGGCCTCGTAAGCACCGACGTGCGGAACAGGATTGTAGCGGTTGGCTTCATCGACAAAGAAGCAGCCAGGCTCGCCTGTTCTCCATGCGCCGTCGATCATCTTGTCCCAAACTTCCTGCGCGTTCATCTGGCCGACGACCTTCCCGTTGGACGGCTCGATGAGATCGTACTCGGCTCCCGCCTTCAGCGCCTCCATGAATTTCGTTGTGATCGCCACGGAGATGTTGAAGTTCGTTATCTGCGACAGATCTTCCTTGCAGTTGATGAACTGCATGATGTCCGGATGATCCACGCGAAGAATTCCCATGTTCGCGCCGCGACGCGTTCCGCCCTGCTTCACGGCATCCGTCGAGGCATCGTAAAGCTTCATGAACGAGACTGGTCCCGATGCGACGCCCGTAGTCGAGCGAACCATCGAGCCATTGCTGCGAAGACGGGAGAATCCAAATCCGGTCCCGCCGCCTGATTGATGAATGAGCGCCATCGATCGCAGCGTGTCGTAGATGCCGTTCTGTCCGTTGGTGAGAGCATCTTCTACTGGAAGAACGAAGCACGCCGAGAGCTGTCCGAGCGGACGACCCGCGTTCATGAGCGTCGGCGAGTTCGGCTCGAACCGGCGCTCTGTCATGAGCGAATAGAAATCGCGCGCGAGTTTGGTGACGCCGGATTCGCCGGCACCGTATCGTCGATCTGCTTCAGCAACGGTGGTTGCGACTCGCCAGAACATGTCCTCCGGCGCCTCGGTCGGTTTGCCCTGTGCATCCTTTATCAGGTAGCGCTTTTCGATGACGGTTCGCGCGTTCTGATTGAGCTGGGCTGGACCGGGTGCTGGGGTGACAGGTGTTGGCATCAGTACATCTCTCCGGACTGGTGAAGATTGTAAATGAACGATAACGAACAAAAAAATTTCGTGTATCGATTGAATAAAGGGTTGCGCGGGAGGAGCAGTTTATCCGCGTTCGGAAGGACACGCTAGTGCCAATGTAAGTTAATCAATGGCAACTACTTACGGAATCCACATCACTTCTATTTTTGCTTGGATTCACGTACCTAAATGCTACTAATTACAAGCAGTTTTTTATTTCGCCCGAGACGATGCGAAAACGCTTAAACCCGCTGTGTTTTGGGTCAATGGTTCTCGGCCTTCCGCTGTTCAGTAATGAGTCGTCGGAGACCCAAGACTGAAAACCCACGAGCTGACCGCCGAGAACTATTGACCCAAAACACAACGGGTTAGAATGACGTCCCGAAAGTCAGGTATCCACTCACCCTCTTCGCATTCGTTGCATCGCGCCCCGCAATCGGCGCAACGACTCCCAGGCGAATTCGCGCCGGTATGTCGTAGTACAACGCAGCATCGAGATTCAATTCAGCTCCAACCGACGCCAACCACGGATTATCCGCTTCTGTCGGTGCGCACAATGTCGATGTATTCACCGACGACGCGGGACAGTATGCTCGACCAGCATCCGCAAACGCCGAAGCGGAAATTCTATCGAACAACAATGGAATGAATCGAATGTGTCGCGACGGTGCAGCGAGCGGTGCACGATACTCGAGTGATCCGGCAAACGCTCTGATTCCCCGCTCTGCAGACGGAGCAAATCCGCGCACTCCGAACGGGCGACGCTCACCGCCAAATCCATAACCAGCGAGAACATCGAGTGACGATCCACTCAATCCTCCCGCAGACAAAAGTGAAATAGTCTGACCGTCGGTGTATCCCGCCGCACCGCGAACTGCAATCACGTGGTGCGCGAACCCCGGCAAATCGAGCGATTTGTATCCAGATAAAACGCCAATGACAGTGTGACTCGGCGCGCTGCTTACGGCACCGTCGCCTGATCCAGTGCGCCATCGCTCGCGCGCAGTTGCGCTCAGTGTGATTCCATCTTCGCGTGAGATAGCGAGCGGTGGGATTCGCGTATTGGTCCATACGGCCGATGCAACAACAGAGGGATAGCGTGCCGACTCGCGATAAATCTCGGAGAGATGTTGAAGCAGAGTATCAGGATCAGTCGAGTAACCGCGCGTCTCGAGCTCACCACCGACCGTGAACGAAGCGGACGTTCTTACACGCGGTCGCGAGAAGCTCAGACTCGCAGCGTAAATGCGCGCACGCTGTGCAAAGTCTCCGACGACTTTGTCTTCAGTGTTGAGAACATCGAAATGATCCCAGCTCTGCTCTGCACTCATGTTGAGATAAGGCTGACCAAATCCCGCATAGCGGTACGCGAAGAATCCCTCGGCTTCGCTGAACTTCGTGTTGTATGTCGCCTGGGTTAGATACGAGTGGATTCCGATTACATCTTCCCCGCTTGTGGTCGCCCCGAGTTTTGTCCCCGCGCCGACGGTGCTTTCGATCACTGGCTCCCAGTAGGTTGGCAATAGCGAGCGCCACGGCGAATAGCTGTGCGCCGCGGCAGCGCTTGGCGCGGCGCGCTCATACACTTGCGCGTCGGCGATTCGGCACGTCGTGCACGATGGTCTTTCGCCAACTATGACTGTGTCCGGGATGGGGTGCATCGCTCCCGCGAGCGGAGCCACTCCGAGATGAAATCCGTCTGTCTTGTAGAGAGTTGCGGCAAGCCACTGCGCACCGGGTGAAGCTTCAGGATCGAACATTCCCGTAACCGCACTGCTCAGGCGAGCGGAGACTCCCTCGGGAACATCGATCGAATAGATCTGCATGCGGCCTGAATGATCGGACGAAAAGAAGATTCGTCGTCCGTCAGCCGACCAGCTCGGTGATGCGGGAACTGCGTTCGCAAATGCCCTCGAGAAAACAATGGAACCTGCAGTGTCGATGACGACGACCTCGGCGCGGTTTCCCGGCGGGAGCCGCACTGCGGCGATGCGCGATCCATCCGGCGACCATCGTGGTTGGAGCCATTGCTCATCGAGCGAGCCGCGCGTTATCGGAAGAATGCGCTTCCCGTCGGGAGAAATTCGAACGAGGCGCGTAGAGCCCGGCACGTTCTGCACTGCGACGATGTCGCCGTTGGAGCGAACATCGGGAGCCGATACGCGCGCACCGTGCGTCAACCGGATTTGCCGATTGCCACGCTGTACGTAAAGATCGTTGCGCAGCCGGAAAGGATCGATAAAGTCGGGCTGACTAAAAAGAATGTCGCCGTTTGATAGCGGGACATTTACCGCGGCGGCATTCCTCCGTCCAATTTTTTGCTCGCGTCCAGAAAGTGCGACGCTGTAGGCATGCGGGACATCGCGTGCGGTGGCGGCGCCGTAAAGGATCGTTGTGTCACTGAGCCATCGTGGTGGCGCGACAAGCCAGCCTTCAGGGGTCAGAAGTCTCCATCCTGGAATCGGCTCCGGATTTCGCTGAGTTGTGCGAATTATCGAATCAGTCCAGCTCTTCCACGCGCGCTCGAAGCTGATCCCAAAAGCTTTCTTTGCTTTTCCATTCAGCGTGATTGGAAAAATCGACCGGCTCGTCACATCGATGAAATGCGGTATCGACTGAGGACCGTGAGTTTGTGACAGATAGTCGAAGATGAAGCCGCCGTACGCGTACACGACTTCTCCGCCGGGAAATCGCGACGTTGCTCCGGAGATCTCGTTGAGCGATGGAAAACTTCCGGCCTCCGCTGCTGCGTGTGCGAGCATGTAGTGCTCCGATCCCTCGAGGCGACCGGTTCCAGTCAATCGCGATTCGTAATAGACCGCGAGGCCTTCGCTAACCCACGACGGCATGAACGCGTTCGGGAAAAAGAACGGGTGACGTCCCAACACGTATCGTCCGACTTTCCACCAGCCTTCCGCGCGTGACAAATGAAAAATGTGCGTGAGCTCATGTGTCACCACGAGCTCGGACCAGTCCGCATAGTTTCGCAATGCAACTTCGTCCACGGGCGGATGCGCAAAGATGACAATCCGATTCGACGGAAAGGGCGTTGCGTATCCGTTCGTGTAATCGACGTTGTCGGCGATTACGAGATCGACTTTTCCATGCGGAGCGACTAGCTCGCGAGACAGGAGCTCGAACGCGCGCTCTGCATGCGGGGCCGTCCGCCGCGCCATCTCCTCGAGCGGAGGAGCGAAATGGATTCGGAAATGTTTTGTTTCGATCGTGCGCCATCGTTCGTTGGGAACGATTTGCGCACTCGCGCTCGCGGCGCTCATCAACGTTATGACAAGCGCCGCTCCCTCAGCTAATCGGAACTTAAGACCGCTGCCGCGGCTCAATGCAATGCCTGGCCCAGAGAGCGGAAGTAGGCGTCGAGTCCATCAACGATTCCCTTCGCGTAGCGCATCTGATATTCGTCCGTGCGCATTGCCGCTTCCTGATCGGGCATCATGATGAATGCGCCTTCGCAAAGAATTGCCGGCATCCATGTGGGACGGATCACCGCGAGGTTGCGCTTGATCGCTCCTTTATCCGGCAGCGCGAGCTGAGTTAGCAGAGCCTGGTGAGTTGCCTTCGCCAGCGGCTCGGCTTGCGCATAGAAATAGAATGTGCTGGTTCCCTGATTCGTATATGGATTCTGCCCATCGGGCAATGCGTTGAGGTGAATCGACACCATCGCGTGTGCGTTTGCGCGACGTGCGATGGTTCCGCGGAGATTCAAATCGACGGGAAGTGAATCGGTGCGCGTCATAACGACATTCACGCCGCGCGCCGCAAGCATGTCGCGGACTTTGAATCCAACTGCCAGAGTCGGAACGGGCTCCCAGAGACCCGTTGGACCAGTCGCACCAACGGGTGGATGTCCCGGATCGATCGCAATAGTCAGCCCCTTTAAAGGGTCTGTCACGTCGATCGCTGGCGGACGCCTCACGCGAATCGACAATACGCTGTCCTTCCACACCGTCAGATAACCGTACGCCGGCCCGCGCAGAGCAAATGTGTATTTCATCTTAGGACCCGATGGAGCCGATGACACGGCGGTCACGTAGCTCGTCGCGGGAAGTGACGCTGTTTGAGCGGCGCCGCTCGTTCCATACAATGTCAGCGTGATCGAGTTTGCGCCTTCCTCGACGAGGTGCGCCGGCCGCTCACTCATTGGAATCGTGACGTCGATGTATTCGGCAGAAGGAACGACAGTAAAGTTCTTCGCCGTTCGAATCGCCTGTGGTGGTGAGGCGACGGGTGTCGAAGCGTCCGCGGTGATCATCCGCAGATCCGGCTTCTCTATGTAGACGGTGTCTGTATTGTCGAGCTCGACCAGGGCATTGCCACCCTTGTAGCCGAGCACTTTGACGCGCGTATCCGGTAGGAGAAACCAGCGGTCCGAACCTCCAGTAAGGCGATAAGCGGTCACGACAGCGTCGGTGTCGCTTGCTTGAATGTACGAGGTGGGTTTGATCAGCGTGGCGTATTGCGGCTGAGCCAACCTCTGAACCGTATCTGGAACGGGGGTAGTTGCTGGTGCGAGCTTGATCGGGAGCGCCGCCCGCGCGACGTCGGAGCCTACTGCAGCAACGAGGTCGTACTGCGGATGTTCGGCAGTTGGAACGGGTAGCCATCCCATGAATGCGCCATTTGGCCATACGGGAGTTGGCACACCATTGATGGTAAGCGCCGCGTCCCCGTTACCCAGCGATCCAAAAATGAAATTCGAATCCTTTGATGGAATGACTGCATTCGGCGTGGGGTAGACAACCTTGATCGCGAGAGGCTGCGTCACGTGCGGCACCGGAGGTAATGCGGGGCCGGCGGGCGCGGGAACAGGAGCGGGAGCGGTCGGGACGGCAGCCGTCGTCACCGGAGTCGGCACCGGCGCTGCCGGTCCGCGCGGGGCACAGCCGATCGCCGCCGAAATGGCAATTATCGATAGAAATAATGGACGTTGCATTCTCGTTGTCATTGTCAAGGCTTGGTCGTCTTGGTGAGAACTACTTGCATTCTAAGTACCACAGGCGACCGGAGTGTGACGTCAAGACTAGGCGCACTACCACTGCGTCGCCTATATTCTCGCGGATGCCGTGGCAATATCTCACCCAATTGATCTCCTCGATTACGTGCTTGGCACCCGACCGTTGCCGAGCCCCTATCGCATGAAAACAGAGCCATTCACGGCGGAGTTTCCGGCTCTCCCGGATGGTACGCTGGAAGTTGCAGGACGCACCGACGTTGGGCTCATCAGAGAGCACAACGAGGATTCGTTCCTGTTCGGAGACCTCGTTTCCGGAACGCGTATCAGCGAAAACGATTCTCCACCGCTGAGCGTTGACGCAGTCCCGGCGATGTTGATGGTCGCTGACGGAGTTGGCGGCGCTGCATCGGGTGAGATTGCAAGCTCGATGGCTACCGAGATCGCATACACATATCTCCGCGAGCGATGGAAGACCGGCGGACTCAAGGGAACCGTCATCGTCGCCGACGCGCTGCAGCAAGCGCTTTTCTCAGCCAACAAAGCGATTCATGCGCGTGCTCTCGATCAACGATCGCATCATGGAATGGGAACGACTGCGACCCTCGCCCTCACTGTGAACGGAATGATCTACTTCGCCCAGGTCGGCGATAGCCGGGCGTACATTGTCCGTGATGGTGTTGCAAAGCAGATGACCAAGGATCAGTCGCTCGTTCAGCGAATGGTCGACGCAGGGAAAATGACGCAGGAGCAGGCTGAGAAGAGCGAGCATCGCAACATCATTCTCCAGGCGCTCGGCCCCGAAGAAGCGGTTGTGCCCGAGCTCACGCGAGACCGGCTCGTAGACGGCGACATCGTAGTTCTCTGTAGCGATGGGCTATCCAACCAAGTCACGTCGAATGAGATCGCGCAGACTGCGACACAGACTCCAAACCTCGACGCGCTATGCGCCGCGCTCGTGCAGCGCGCGCTCGATACAGGCGCGCCGGACAACGTCACCGTTGTCGCCGCACGATTCACTACGGATAAGACGAAATCAGATAAGCCGTCGGCCTGACGTCAGGCCGCGCGTTTCGCCGTTGTCGTATCCCCTTCATGCTCTGCGGCGCCATTCGGTAATTCCGCGCGCCATGGAGCGATGAACGGAAGAAGCAACAAACATGGAATTCCCGCTAATACGGTGATCAGGAAAAATGTCGGCCAACCGTAGCTCTCAGCGAGCTTTCCTCCGGGTGATACAAGAATGTCACGACTCGCGGCCATCAAGCTGGACAATAAAGCGAACTGCGTTGCTGAGAATCGCTTGTTGCACATCGTCATGAGATATGCGGTGAGTGACGCGCTCACGAGGCCGAGTCCGAAGTTTTCGATCACGATCGCGAATACCATGTAGGCGTGATCTCGCCCGGCGAGTGACAAACCGTAGTACGTGAGATTGCTCAGCGCCTGGATGATCGCAAAAAGCCAGAGCGGCTTGTTGATCCCCATGCGCGCGATCACCGCTCCTCCCGCAATCGATCCCGCAATGATTGCAATCAGTCCAGCGCCACCGAGAACGACACCGATCTCTTTTTGGGTAAAGCCGACTTTCAAGAGAAACGGCGTGGTCATACTCCCCGCAAGACTATCCGAATACTTGTAAAGGATGATGAAGAACAGAACGAGCAAGCCACGGAATAATCCGGAGCGGGTGAAAAATTCGCGGAAAGGCAGATACACGGCCTGCCCGAGATTTTTTGGAGGGGCGTCGTGTAAGACAGGCTCGGGCGCCAGGATCGATGCAATGATTCCGATCAGCATGAAGCCGGAGAGAATCAGATAAACTGTCGGCCACGTGAGGCGATCGGCGAGCACGAGCGCCGCTGATCCGACGAGAAGCATTGCAAGGCGATAACCGAGTACCCACACCGACGCGCCGGCGCCCATCTCTCGCTCGCTCAGCACATCTGTGCGATACGCATCGCCGACGATGTCCTGAGACGCGCTGAAGAACGCAATTAGAATTGCGTTGATCGCAAGCGCACGGAGTCCGGTGACGGGATCGTGGAGTGCCATCGCTCCAATCGCGATGAGCAGCAGAATCTGCGTGATCACCAGCCATCCGCGGCGTCGTCCCAGGAATGGCGGGATATATCGATCAAGAATTGGCGCCCAGAGAAATTTCAGCGAGAACGGCAGTCCGACGAGACTGAAAAAACCAATCGTGGTAAGATCGACGTGCGCCGTCGTCATCCAGGCCTGAAGAGCTTTGCCCTGTCCTGTGAGATACAACGGCAGACCGGATGAAAACCCGAGCACCAGCAAGGCAGCCATTTTTGGCTGGCCGAAAACCTTCAAAGGGTTTCGCGTTTTCGTTTCGGTCACTCGCGCTTCTGCCATCGGATGCTCCGGTTAGCGTGAAGTTGTTGCCGCTGCCTTCGACCCCGCGAGAATTCGCGCCGCTGCGCGCTGCATAACGGACTCCCCTCCCCACGCGCAAAGAATCGGGGCGCCCTCGGGAATCGACGCTGCAAGCCTTGGATGACTGAATTGAACGATGATTGCTTCCTGCTTCGCTTCACTCGCTGCGTGTAACGCTTTGCGAACGCTCTCGAGACTCCCCGCGGAATATCCGGGCCGCCCTTTCCACGATCGGATGTCACCGAACAACGCGATGATCACACCCGTATCCGTGTTTCCCGACGGTGTCTCGCGCAGCTCGGCTGCAATTCCATTGGCGTTCAGTTTGTCCACGAATGGTTTGCGCGGAGGAGTTGGGTACGGACCACCTAAATCGTCGTCGACGACAATGACATCCATTCTCTCGGCAACGTTGAGCGATTCGCCACGTACACGATGTACTGCACGATCGGCGAGCTGCTCCGCCCATACCTCATCGTCAGCAACGATGTGCGCTGCGCGATGCTCCTTGTTCGCCCAGTCTGCCCAGTGCCTGCGGCGCTCGATCGAAAGCCTGATCTCATTCTTATCGAGCTCGCCACTGTCCAATGCTGTTTGAAGCGCATCGATACACGTGGCGAGATTTGTTGGATACAGGAGCAGATCACACCCGGCAGCCAGCGCTCTTACAACTGCGACTGCTTCTCCACCGCCAAGGACGCCTTCCATAATCAGTGCATCGGTAACGATGAGACCGGGAAAACCAAGATCACCGCGCAGTGTCTCCTGAAGAATTCGGCGTGACAACGTTGCGGGCATTCCCGATGGATCGAGCGCCGGATACGCGACGTGGGCGGTCATCACGGCCGCAACACCTTTCTCTACTGCAGCTTCGAACGGAACGAGATCAGTCTCGGCGAGTGTTTCCGCGCTGACGTCTACAGTTGGAAGCGCTGCGTGCGAATCGACAGTTGTGCGTCCATGTCCAGGAAAATGTTTCGCACAGGCGAGTGCACCTATCGCCTGACATGCTTCGATCCAGTTTGTCGCCATCGTTGCAACGGTTTTCGGATCGCTGCCGAGTGCGCGCGTTCCTACAATTGGATTGTCTGGTTCGATATCGAGATCGCAGACAGGCGCATACACCCAGTTAATCCCGACTGACAGCGCTTCTCGCGCGGTAAGTGCAGCCGCCCCGCGTATCGCATCGACATCGCCGAGGGAGGCAATTGCTGCGAGGGGAGGGAGTCCGATACATCCCGCAAATTGTTGCCCGGCGCCGCGCTCGAGATCGGCGCCGATCAGAAGTGGAATTTTCGATCGCTCTCGGAGCTCATCGGTAAGCTTGCGGACTGCGTCGCGCTGTCCGCCGAAAATGATGAAGCCGCCGACGCCGCGTTCGATTGCGAAGTCGATGGCTTCGCGGTGTCCATCGAAACCACTCTTGGCGTCCCAGCGAATTGCCGGCATCAGCAGCTGGGCAACGTCAGTCATGGTGGTGTGAGCTTTCCGAGAATTCTCGCGCCGCGCGCGCCGGTTGCTGAACGAACATTTCCGGGCCTCCCCTTTAGATGGAGATAGCCTAGCAATGCAAAGGCCACGGCTTCTTTGGCCTCGCCGTCGAAGAACACATCGTCGAACAAACGGACCGGCAGTGGGTCCAGCGCTGCGGTTATTGCCTTTACAAGTGTCGGGTTTTTTGCACCACCGCCGGACAGAATTGTCTCGGCGATTGGCTCTGCGATAAACCGCCGGTATGAATCGGCAATACTGCGCGCGGTTAGCTCGACTGCGGTTGCGATAATATCCTCGTCCGTGCACCCAGCCTGCTCGGAGCGGCACGATGCGATTAGCTCGTCGACATAATGGGGGCTAAATAACTCAGGTCCCGTTGATTTCGGCGGCTCGGCAGCGAAATATGGATGTTCGAGCAGCCGGGTTACGACTGACGAAACTGGAGACCCTGCAGCAGCAAGCTTTCCGTCTTCATCAAATCGAAGATCCGGGAAAAGTTTTCGTGTGACTTTGTCGATAACGCCGGCGCCGGGACCCGTGTCGAACGCGCGCACTCCGGTGACATCCCCACCCGGAGGAACGACAGTGACATTTCCAATTCCGCCGAGATTCTGAAGGCCGCGCCAATCTGTTGGCGATGCAAAAATTGTTGCGTCGGCCATCGAAACGAGTGGCGCGCCCTGCCCTCCGGCTGCTACGTCACGCACTCGAAAATCGCTCACCACCGGAACACCAACACGTTCTGCAATTACGGATGATTCTCCGGTTTGCCACGTCGAGTGTCCCGGCTCGTGCCAAATCGACTGTCCGTGCGAGGCTATTGCCGCAACTTCGCTGCGAGATACTCCTGCTTCGGCGATCGCGTTCATTGCTGCGTTCGCCAGCCATTCACCGAGATCGAAATTGAGTCGGCAATAATCTGCCGGACTTCCTTCGACGAGGGCGCGTGCGAGTCGCTCACGCTCCTCGCGCGTGTATGCGCGATTACTGAAGCCGACCAGCTCAGCATGCACCTGGTTTTCGGTCTCGGAAAATCTCACGACTGCAGATGCAATTCCGTCGAGCGACGTCCCTGACATCAACCCGACGATCAGTGTTCCACGATCACGTTCTACGCCTGTCATTCGATCACCGGAGGAGGTGCATCAGGAATTGCGCGACGAATCACACCACCCGCGCGTTGGAGGGCTTCTTCTGCATCAGCGCGTGACAATCCAAGCTTTTGCATCACTATCGCAGTCTTCACACTCTTGCCTGCCTCGGCGAGAAGCGTTCGAGCTTCTTCGCGAGTGACTCCGCAAACCTCAACGACAATTCGCTCGCTCCGATCCTTTAGCTTGTTGTTCGTCGCCTTGAGATCGACCATCAGATTTCCGTACGTCTTTCCAAGTCGAATCATCGCGCCGGTTGTTATCGTGTTGAGCACGAGCTTCGTCGCTGTTCCAGCTTTCATTCGTGTAGAGCCGGTTACAACTTCGGGCCCAACGATAGGAACGATTGCTACGTCCACTTCTTCGAGCAGATCGTTCGGTGGTGGCGAGCACGCGAGAATTCCGGTGCGCGCACCAAGGTCACGAGCGCGCCGAATTGCAGAATGCACATATGGCGTCGTTCCTGATGCTGCGATGCCAATTACAAAATCATTCGCGTTGACACCGTGCTCGTCTATCGCTTTGGCGCCATTCTCTGCGATGTCTTCAGCGCCCTCCTGCGATCGCGTTAATGCTGGCATTCCGCCAGCGATAATTCCCTGCACCATCTCGGGATCGACACCAAATGTCGGCGGACATTCACTCGCATCGAGCACGCCGAGTCGTCCGGACGTTCCCGCGCCGACATAAAAGAGACGACCACCTTTTCTGAAGCTGTCCTCTGCAATTGCAAGCGCTTGCGCGATCTGTTCGCGCTGCGATGCGACTGCATGGGGAACACTGGTGTCTTCGGTGTTTATGAGATCGACGATCTCAAGCGGGTTTGCGAGATCGATGGAAGCGGTCCGCGGATTGCGACGCTCCGTGGCCCGAGGATCAAGCATCGCGTTCGTTTATCGCGGATTGAATCACGACCTAACATTACCGGCGGCTTCGAGCGAGCCGCAAGCATTCGGAGAACAAGTGAAAAAATACATTCTGCTCACTGTCGCTCTTTTCGTTGCGAGCTCAGCGGGCGCGCAGGTGCGTCGCAGAGCGCCGTTAACAACCGATCCAGCATGGTGGGTTTCTCTTGGTGAAGGTCTCTACGGCGCAAATGAAATCAGTGACGGTAAGACTGGAAGCACCTGGGATTTTGGAGAAGGCACCGACTGGCAGACACGCCTTTCAGTCGAGAAGGCTTTGCAAAATCAGTTCTCACTCGGCGCGGTGTTGACGTACGTCAATGCTCCGTTCGTGTACCGCGGGAATCCGTGCGGCGCCGGATGCAACTCGCACCTCGATCTCACGTCGATCGGCGCATCATTCCATGCAGGGGGAGGAACGGGACTACATCAGGTGCTCGAGGTGTCGGCGGGAGCGCTGATGTATCGAAATCTTCATCGCGATTCTGATGATCTCAAGCTCGAGCCCACGGGCGGAAACATCGATCCGTTTCTTACCTTCGGTTACGGCTTTGGTTACACTTTTAATCCCACGATGCAATTGAGCATCGTGCAGGATTACGGGCTCGCTCTGCACGAGCGCACCACCGGTCAGTCCAATGATGCGAGCAACACGCTCACACAGCGGAATACGAGACTGAATTTCAGAATGGGCTTCGGCAGTCGCATTCGCCGTCGGTAGAGCTGCGGACTGAGGAGTGAGGACATATGCGGAACCAGGACCGAGGACTAACGGCATTGACGATCGACGACTTAGTGCGGACTGCGGACAACTGCGGAGCTCGCAATAGTTCGCAATTCTCAATAAGTCGTCGATCAGCAATGCTGTTGGTTCGCAATCCTGGATCCGCACGTGTCCGCAATTGCCTCTTAGTCCTCTCGGCTGTCATGCTCGGTTGCACACAGAGGACTCCGCCGTCCGAGGTTCCAGTGCGCTTGACGCCGCCGAGTGCAACCGCGTGGCGATGGGGCGGACAGAAACCCACCTTCGCGGAGCATGCCCTCGTCGCAAGCAACAGTCCGCTGGCAAGTGCAGCAGGTGCGGAGATTCTGAAAGCAGGCGGCAACGCCGTCGACGCAGCTGTCGCTGTTGGTTTCGCGATGGCAGTTACGTATCCCGAAGCGGGAAACATTGGCGGTGGCGGATACATGGTGATTCGTCTCGCGGACGGACGCACTGACGCAATCGATTATCGAGAGATGGCTCCTGCTGCTGCTTTTGCCGAGATGTACATCGATTCGGCCGGCAAGCTTACTAACGCAGGCATTGTAGGTCGCGCAGCATCCGGTGTGCCCGGTGCTGTTGCGGGGTTGACGGCTGCGCACGCGAAGTACGGGTCGATGCCGCTCGACAAAGTCATGGCACCTGCAATTCGACTGGCTGCCGAAGGCTTCGTGGTTGATAGCGCACTCGCAGCCTCATGGGTCGGAAAGGATACGCTCATCAAACTTTTCGCCGGAGCAGATTTGCTTTTCCCCGGGGGCAAGCCGCTCCCCCGCGGGTCGCGACTAGTACAGCCCGATCTTGCAGAAACTCTTCGCGCGGTTGCACGAGAGGGAGCCGCAGGTTTTTATCGCGGTCGCGTAGCTGAAAAGATTGCAGCCGAAATGACGCGGGGTTGTCCAACTGGTGTTACTGGCCGCGCGCGCGCATCGCATGCGTGTGGATTCATCACCACACAGGATCTCGCGAATTATCAACCTGCGTGGCGCGCGCCGCTGCGAACGACCTATCGCGGCTACACACTGATCACGA
>DATLDN010000116.1:0-15120 GCA_035525855.1 Gemmatimonadaceae bacterium | reverse complement strand
TGCAGGCGCACTGCGTCGCTGCCAAGAAGCAGCCGCAGGTCATTGAGAGCGGTATTGTTGACCGCCAATGTCAAACTGCGAGAGCGGAGACGAGCCCGCAACCCATTGCCGTCGCTATAAGTCAGCTCGAGCGGCGCACTTCCCGGAAAGGACTCAGCAATTGCACGAACGTCTTTCATTAGAAGTGGATCGAGCGTCGGGTCTTCCTTGAGATCGATCGAGATCATTACCTGCCCGCTCGCGCGCAGCTCCGCGAGCTTCGTAATCGACTCCACGACGAACGATGCATTCTCCGACGTTTGATCGCGGCGAAGATATCCGCCCTTCAATAGAACTGGGATGTCGGTCTTCACGTGCTCTCCGATCACACCCCACTTCTCCGGAAACACCATCACTTCGGCAGCGCCCGCGAAATCCTCGATTATCAATCGCGCGAACTCTGTTCCGGATCGCTTGCTGATCTGCCGTTTGATTGCCGTGACGACGACGGCAAGAGTCATAGGATCAGGACTCCAAGCCTTCAAATCCGACGTCTTGTGTGTTGCGAAGAGCTCGCACTCGGTGCGATACGGCTCGAGTGGATGTCCCGACGTGTAGAAGCCAAGAGCTTCCTTTTCTTTCGCGAGCCGTTCCGATTCACTCCACGGCGGAATGTGCGGAAACACGAGCGGAGTGTGCGCGTTGTTGTCAGCCGTAGTGCCGAACATCGACACCTGCCCGGACGCAGCCTCTTCCTGCTGCAGCGATGCTTCGCGCAGCGCCTGATCGAGCATTGCAGCATGCTGCGCGCGATGTCCATCGAGCGCATCGAGGGCCCCGGCGTGAATCAACGCTTCGAACACTCGCTTGTTGCATACGCGCAAGTCCACGCGGTCTGCAAGATCGACAAGTGATTTGAAAGGTCCCTTTTCACGAGCCGAAAGAATTGAATCGATCGCCGAGCGGCCGACGTTGCGAATTGCGCCGAGTCCGAAGCGAATTCGCTTGTCGCTCATGACAGTGAACTTGTAGCCCGATTCGTTTACGTCGGGAGGAAGAACATCGATCCCGAGATCGCGCGCTTCGTTGATGTACTTGACGACGTTATCCGTATCCCCGATCTGCGACGATAACAGCGCGGCCATGAAGTCCGCAGGATAGTGGTACTTGAGCCACGCGGTGTGATATCCGATCAGCGAATACGCGACCGAATGTGCTTTTACAAAACCGTACCGTCCGAACGTTTCAATCTGCTCGGCAATCTGCACGATAATTTTCTTGTCGAATCCGCGCGCTACTGACTTGTCGACGAATTTGCCGAGCTCGCTGCGAATCAGCTCCGGATCTTTCTTGCCGACTGCTTTGCGCAGAACGTCCGCTTCTGCAACGGAAATTCCGGCGAGCGTCTGTGCGACGCGCATCACCTGTTCCTGATACGTGATGACGCCGTATGTCGGCTCGAGAATATCCTTCAGCTCCGGGAGGAGATAAGTGATCGCCTCTTCACCTTTCTTTCGACGGATGAAAACCTTGTGCATTCCCGCGTCGAGCGGGCCCGGCCGCATCAGTCCATTCGATGCAACGAGATCGTCGAATCTGTCTGCGCGTATGTTGCGAACCATGTCTGTCGCCAGCGGCGATTCGAACTGGAACACGCCGGTGGTCTTTCCCGCGCGAAGCATCCGATAGACCGCAGCGTCGTCGAGTGGAACGGCGTCCAGATCAGGCATATCGCCGGTGCGCGCCTGAATCGACTTGAGCGCATCATCGATTACAGTAAGAGTCGTGAGGCCGAGGAAATCGATCTTCAGCATTCCGACTTTGGCGAGCGCATTCATGTCGTACTGGGTGACGACAATGTTCTCGTCGCCCAATGCGCCGGAGCCCTTCGATCCCTGCGTCATCACAGGCACGTACTCGTCGAGCGGGCCCGGCGCGATCACGACGCCGGCTGCGTGCACTCCTGCGTGGCGCGACAACCCTTCGAGCGAAATCGCAAAATCGAGCAGCTCTCTGTACCGCTCTTCTTCCTTATAAAGTTTTTTGACCTCGGGAACTTTCTCGATTGCTTCGCGAACAGTGAGAGAAAAGTTCGGCGCGTTTGGAATCAGCTTCGCGAGCGCATCGGTCTCTGCTGGAGTGAAGCCAAGTGTGCGTCCAACGTCCTTTACCGCAGCGCGTGATTTGAGTGTTCCGAACGTGATGATCTGACCAACCGAGTCGCGGCCGTACTTCTCGCGCACATACTCGATGACTTCACCGCGCCGCTCCATGCAGAAGTCGATGTCGATGTCAGGCATCTCGACGCGCTCCGGATTCAGGAAGCGCTCGAACAGAAGATCGAACCGAAGCGGATCGATGTTCGTGATCTTCACCGAGTACGCGACGATGGATCCTGCAGATGATCCGCGCCCGGGTCCAACTGGAATTCCTTTTTCGCGCGCGGCGCGAATGAAATCCGCAACTATAAGGAAGTATCCCGCGTAGCCGGTCTTTGCTATGACATCGAGCTCGTAATCGAGACGCTTGCGAACAACTTCAGGGAGCGGCTCTCCGTAACGTTCGTGCGCGCCTGCTTCTGCGAGCTCGATCAGATATTCGTTTTCGCTTTTCTTTCCCTCGGGAAGTGGAAACGCCGGGACCTGATATTTCTTTGACAGCTCGATGTTCGCTTCATCGCCGATCCGCAGTGTGTTCTCGAGAACGTCGAGCCTGTCAGGAAACCGCGCTTTTATCTCGTCGGCATTCTTGAAGTACAGGCCGGGGTCGTAGCGCATTCGGTCGTTGGACGTGTAATCCTTGCCAAGTCCGATGCAGAGCAGAATGTCGTGTGACTCGTGGTCCTCGGCTTTCAGAAAATGCGCGTCGTTCGTTGCAACGACAGGAAGGCCGAGCTCCTTGGAGAGCTGAAAGATGCGTGTGTTCAGCTCGGATTGATTCTCTGTCTCGTGCGCCTGCACCTCGAGGTAGTAATCATCCTTGAACAAGTTGGCGTACCAGGAGGCTGCTTCGCGCGCGCCCTCCCAGTTGCCGACGAGCAGGTGCTGCGCGACTTCGCCTGCCATGCATGCTGAGGAGACAACGATGCCTTCGCGGTATTTCGCGAGAAGCTCGCGATCGATTCGCGGGCGCGAATAAAAGCCTTCTGTAAATCCGAGCGACGAAAGCTTCGAGAGATTCTTGTAGCCAATTGCGTTCTTGGCGAGAAGGACGAGGTGATAGTACGGCTTACGATTTCCTTCGCGTTCCTTGTTACGCCTGTCGCCGGGAGCAACGTACGCCTCCATGCCAATTATCGGCTTGATGCCTGCCTTCCGCGCTTTTTCCTGGAATTCCCACGCGCCGTGAAGGTTCCCGTGGTCGGTGATGGCGAGTGCGGGCTGCTCGAACTCGAGCGCTCTCGCGATCAGATCATCGATTCTATTTGCGCCGTCGAGGAGGGAGTACTCGGTATGGCAATGGAGGTGGACAAAGGACACTCGTTGATATTATCGAATCGAAGATGGCCGCGACAGTTGTAAGAGAGTGCAGCCATGGACTGAGAAATGCATCCGTCCCCCCGAGCGCGAAAAGCATGGTTGTATCGCACGTGTAAGGTGTGATGAGCACCATTGATAATGCTTTACCCACCATTTACGGTTAAAAATCGACACGTAAGCCGGCGTGTCGTGAAGGGTTACGCAGTATTCTGTGTTTTTCCTTCTCCGCCTGCAGGCTACGCCTGTATTGGCGACAACTTGTTTCTCGGCCTGGGGGTTGTATGAAACCTGCTCTACGGTTTTTCACTCTCTCGTTTGCGCTCTTGCTCGCCCCTGTGGCGTTGAGAGCACAGGAGCCCGCCCGAATCAGCGGAACGGTGACCACCGATGCGGGCCAGGCAGTGCCTGGCGCAACTGTGTTCATCGAAGGCATGGGAATCGGAACAGCGACGAACTCCGAAGGTCGCTACACGTTCGATGTCCCTGCCGCCCGCGCATCAGGGCAAACCGTTACCATCACCGCACGACGCATTGGATACCGCGCCGTGTCGCGACAGGTACCGCTTCGCGGCTCGATCACGCAGGATTTCGCGCTCTCCGCGAATCCTCTCAACCTCGGCGATGTCGTTGTGACCGGTGCAGGTACCGTGACATCCGTCGAGAAGCTGGGCAACGTTCGCAACTCGGTTGACTCTGTCACGATTCAGAAGAGCAACGAGACGAACATCGTGAACGCGCTTGCTGCAAAGGCGCCGAATGTAAATGTCACTTCGCAGTCCGGTGAGCCGGGCGCGTCGTCCTACATTCAGATCCGCGGCAACCGCTCGATTCAAACGACGGGTCAGCCGTTGTTCGTTGTCGATGGGGTTCCAATCGACAACAGGACTATCGCCACGCTCGATACCACTGGTGGCACAGTAGCGTCGAACCGCGCGTCTGACATAAATCCGAACGACATCGAGTCGGTCGAGATTCTCAAGGGCGCAGCAGCGGCTGCGATCTACGGCGCGTCGGCAGGACAGGGCGTCGTCCTGATCAACACGAAGTCGGGCCGCCCCGGACCGACGAAGTACTCGCTCAAATCGACGTTCTCGACAGACGAAGTGACTCACGCGGTCCCTCTGCAAACCATCTATGGTCAGGGTTTCGGTCAGGAAACCGACTATCTGCCGGGAACCACAAGCTGCGGTGAACCAGGATGCCGCGCAGGCTCGACGAGCTGGGGACCGAAGCTCGCTGCGAGCACACCGGTCTACGATCACTTTGGCGAGCTGTTCAGAAAAGGAATGACGTCTGACGTAACTCTGTCAGCGTCCGGCGGGAACGAGCGGACTCTGTTTTATCTCTCGGGTACCCGCACGGATCAGCGCGGAATCATGAAGGGACCTAACAACGAGTACGCGCGCACGTCGGGTCGACTCAAGGCGTCGCACCGCCTCACCGATCGATTCAACGTCGGCGGCAGTTTGTCTTATGTCGACGATCGCGGAGAGTTCATTCAGAGAGGATCGAACACGAGCGGACTTCTTCTCGGCGCATTGAGAACACCGCCGGAGTTCAACAACGCCGAGTATCTCGACCCGGAATTTGGACTTCACCGATCGTATCGTTACCCGAATCCGACTTCGACTTCTCAGTCGGCTCCCACGGGTCGCGGCTACGACAACCCGTTCTTCGTTTTGTTCCGCGACACAAATACTGGAAAGGTCGGCCGAACCTTCGGAAACGTCACTGCGGATTACACCGCATCTGATTGGCTCACGCTCAAGGAAACTTTCGGTGTCGACTACTACGCCGACGGCAGACTCGAGAGCCTTCCACTCACGAGCTCGTCATATCCGCCGGGTCGCGTGAACCGGCTCGACATCACCAACCTGATTCTCGACAACAATCTTCTCGCTACGGCAAGCAAGACGTTCTCGAAGAATCTCGCCGGAACGTTGACGCTCGGTAACAACGTCAACAGCGTGCACTTCAACCAGCTGTTCGCGCAGGGCTCGGATCTCATCGCGCCGGCGCCACTCCAGCTGAACAACACGATTCCAACGAACCTCGTGAACACCGAGTACGAATCGCTCGTTCACACGCAGTCGTACTTCGGTCAGGCGACACTCGACCTGTTCAATCAGGTCTTCCTGACGGCAGGTCTGCGAAACGACGGTTCATCTGCTTTCGGAGCGAGTGAGAAGCGCCACTGGTTCCCGAAGGCGAGCATCGCATGGAACTTCACCGAAGCGATGAACCTCGGAAGCGCAGTGCCGAGCGGAAAACTTCGCCTCGCGTATGGCGAGACAGGTCAGCAGCCGCCGGTGTATTCGACGATCAGCGGACTTGTCACCGGATCGTTCGTCGACGGTTGGCTGACAAGCGGGCTCGCAACAAGCCAGGGTGGACTCGGTGGTCTCACAACCAGCTTCATCCGCGCACAGCCGAACCTCGGCCCCGAGCGCTCCAAAGAGCTCGAGGGTGGAGTCGATCTCGCGCTGTTCAAGAACTACGCAGACCTGAGCGTGACGCTGTATAACTCGCGCACGGAAGGCGTAATTCTGTTGACGCCCCTTGCACCATCCACTGGTTTCACTCAGCAGGCTTCGAACGCTGCGAGAATCAGAAACACGGGGACGGAGATCACGCTCAACCTGCGTCCGTTCACCAGACCTACTGCCGCCTGGGACATAGGTGTTCAGTGGGGAAAGAACAACAACAAAGTTCTCGATCTTGCCGGCTCTGAGTACATCGATGTTGCAGCAGGCAGCTTCCAGGGTGCTTCAGGTGCAGCGTGGGAAGGCTCGCGAGTTGGCGTCCTGCGCGGTTTTGACTTTGCGCGATGCGGACGTGGGCTCGTGATCGACGAGGTCAACATCGATGAAGCGTGCGGCGCGAACGCTCCGAAGAACGCGCTCTACATCGGACCTGATGGCTACCCAATCGTTGATGAAACCAATCGCATCATCGGTGATCCACAACCCAAGTGGACAGGCAGCCTTCGCTCGTCTCTGACGGTGTTCAGAAATCTCACTGTCTCTGGACTGCTCGATGTTCGTAAAGGTGGTCAGATCTGGAACGGAACGAAGGGAGCTCTCTACTTCTTCGGAAAAGCGAAGGACACTGAGAATCGCTACACCGACGTCACGTTCGGGAAGGACTACATGCCCGCACATCCTGGCGCATCCGGAGTCGTTGCAGGCCCGGGCGCAGGACAATCCGTTTTTCTTGATGAAGGATGGTACACGGATCTGGGCAGCGGCTTCGGTCAGGTGTCCGCGCAGTTTGTCGAAGACGGTGGCTATGCGAAGCTCCGTGAGCTTTCCATCGCGTACAACCTGAATTCCCCGTGGCTCACCCGGCTGCTCGGAGTTCAGAACATCGATCTTCGACTGGCGGGAAGAAACCTGCACACGTGGACCAATTACAGCGGTATCGATCCCGAGACGAACCTCGCTGGCGGTGGAGTGCTGGTACAGGGAATCGATTACTTCAACAATCCACAGACTCGATCGTTTGTATTCTCGATCGGTCTCAACCGATGAGGACGGAGACGACAATGACCAGCAGAAAAATCGCCGGCTTGTTCGCTGCCTTCGTCCTCTCGGGCGCAGCAGGCTGTGGAGATTTCCTCAGCGGCCCGAAGCTTACGGACGATCCGAACAAGCAGCAGGACGTTCGCACACCGGAGCAGTACTTCGTTCCGATTCAGGCGAACATGAATTTCATTCAGGAAGGACAGCTCGCTCGCTTCGCCGCCATCTGGCATCAGCAGATGGCCGGAGTGCAGCGGCAGTTCAGCTCGTTTGACGTCTACACTGTCGGCGAAGCGGATGTCGAAACAGAATGGTCAACCTTCTACGGAGGTGGCGGCATCCTCGACGCGCGGAAACTTCAGGCCGCCGCAGCAAAGGTGGAAAACACGAAGTTTGTTGGCGTCGCAAAGATCTATGAAGCCTGGTTGGTCGGCACCGCCGCTGACGTCTGGGGCGATGTTCCGTACTCGGAAGCGGTGAATGATGCCATCGCGACACCCAAGCTCGACAAGCAGATGGATGTCTACGCTGCGGTCGAAGCGCTGCTAAGCTCGGCAATTACCGACCTTGGTGGACCGGGCAACGGACCGGGAGACAATGATCTCGTGTACGGTGGCGACATCGGTAAGTGGATTGCTTTCGCTCACACTCTGAAGGCACGCTACTATCTGCACATGGCTGAGGTCGATGCTACGAACTACGCGAAGGCGTTGGCCGAAGCGCAGAAGGGAATTCAGAAAGGTGGGGATTACCGCGCCTATCACAGCGACAATCCCAATGAATCGAATACCTGGTACCAGTTCCAGCTTCTCGATCGGTCGGGCTACATGGTTGCCGGCAAGGCGCTCGTGGATACTCTCAAGAACCGTAACGATCCTCGGCTCGCCCAGTATTTCGGTGGACCGCCGTTTGTCGGCTCTGGCGCTGGAGAGAACAGGGAAGGCTCGTCGGATTTGAGCGACACCAGGCTGGACCCGTCGTTCGCGCAGCCGTTCGTTACGTGGCGTGAGAATCAGCTCATCATTGCCGAAGCAGCATTCAAGACGGGCAATACTGCGCTCGCTCTCGCGTCGTTGAACGCCGAACGTGCGGACGTCGGATTAGGCCCGGTCAATCTCGCTGGTGAAGCATTGTATGGTGCGATCATGACTGAAAAATGGATCGAGGATTTTCAGAAGATCGAAGTTTTTCAGGATTACAATCGGTCGTGCTATCCGAAGCTGACGCCGGCACCGGGTTCTTCCAAGATTCCCGGACGGCTCCTGTATCCGATCAACGAGAGAAACTCGAACCCGAACGTTCCAGCTCCATCTGCACAGTCACCCCGGAATCAGAACGACCCGGTCGGCTGCTGAGCAGGAACCAGGAAATTTCGCAGTAGTACAAGTGCACAGCCCGGTACCGAGAAGGTGCCGGGCTGTTGCGCAACTTAGATTGAACGCGTGAGGATGCTTATGCGTCGTGTAAGTGGATTTTTTGTTTTGCTGCTGATGACCGTTCAGGCAGCGTGCTATACGAGCGTTCCGCTCGAGAGCTTTCCGCCGAAGCCCGGTGCCGATGTCGACGTGTCGCTGACTACGACAGGCACCGAGGCAATGGCCGCTGTTCTTGGACCCCGCGTTACCGGAATTCAGGGGCGCTTTCTCGACGTAAAATCGGATAGCGTTTTCCTCAGCGTATCCGCTGTTTCTCTAACGAATGGCGATTCTAATTTCTGGCAGCACGAGCGAGTTGGCGTGCCCCGGCCTTACGTCGGAACTGTGAAGCTCCGGAAATTTTCAGCCGGAAAATCAGGCGCCATTGCAGCAGCAGCCGTACTCGGCGTTACAGCAATTACCGGGTTGGTCGTTTCCTCAAATCGCGGCGGCAACAAGAACCCGCCGCCTGTGACTCAGTAGCAGTCCGAGCGTGACACGCAGATCGTGTCACGCTCGCGCGAGCAGAATTATTTCCCGCTGCTCACGAGCACTATCACGCCGGCCAGCGGCTCCGTGCCTATTCCGCGCAGCATTGTCTGTGCGCGCGCCGGGTCGAGCCAACGCATTGTCTTGATTCCATTCGAGGGAATGGACCTGAGCGCATCCAACTCTCCTATCTTGTTTCCATCGAGATAGACCAGTGTTGTCTGGCTCGCGATGTTTCCGCCTGAGATCGAGCTGATTCCCCCTCCCCTCAGCCAATTCGGCCGAAGACGATTGACGAGATCATACGCCGTGGTCGCCTGCGTATTCGCTATCTCGACGCTTGTTACAAAATCGGACGATGATTGAGTCTCGCCGACTTTTCCCGAGCTCGCGCAAGCTGGTGCAAGCGCGATCACTGCAACTGCAAGAATTCGAACTGACGTGCGATACAAGGAGTTCCTCCTGAGAGTCTGGGGCTACCATAATGCCTGTGACACCGTGTTGCAACGTTCACCGTTCGCCGCGTCGAAATAGCTGTTCGTCCCATATCGAAGTGTTTCTATTGTACTCCTCGTACCCCCCTCTTACCTTTGCAAAAGGGCGCACACTACTGTGGTAAGCGAAGTGGTGGCGCACGTGTTGCGACATTTTGCAGGAACGCTGCGGTGAAGAATGCAGCGCTTACAGTGCGGGAGGCGATGATCTAATGGATCACGTCGCGCAAATTCGGATGCGCACCTGGATCACGGCCGTTTCAGCAACGACCTGCTTCCTGTTCGCTGCGACACTTGGCGCACAGGGAACTGGCACGATCATCGGTGTCGTAACCGATTCTACAGGTGCGCCGATTATCGGTGCGGAAGTTTCGGTTGCCTCGAGAGCACTGCGAGATGTTACGGACGAGCGCGGAGAATATCGTCTCGGCGGTACTCTGGACGGGCAGGTTTCGCTCACCGCACGCCGACTTGGATTTGTCCCGCAGACGTTGAACGTCTCAGTTTCGTCGCAGAGCTTGTTGCGGCAGGATATTCGGCTTGCGAGAGCGCCGATCGTTCTTCCTCCAGTGGCGATTCGCACGCAGCGTGTGGACTACACCGGCCGCCTTGCCGGATACTATCAGAGATTACAAAGCCATTCGGGCGGATATTTCATTTCGCGCGACGAGATCGATAAAGCAGCCACATCGAAGCTCACTCAACTCCTGACCCACGTCCCTGCGATCAGCATGAACAGAATGCGCGGCGGCGGTTCAGGAGTGAGGATGCGACAGCGAAACTGCTGGCCGCTCGTTTGGATCGACGGACTTCCGATGGGAGCGGGCGAAGTAGATCTCGACGCGTTTCCCCCAAGCACGATTCAGGGAATAGAGTTGTATCTCGGGTCTACAACTGCACCGATGCGCTATCAGGCCGACCGGGAACAATCGAGCTGCGGAACGATTCTCCTCTGGTCCCGGGGACCCGACACCGATCCCGTACTTCCGCCATCAGCGAACAAGTGGGATTTCGACCGCATGGTTGCGTCGCTCACGATCTTCACTCCCGATCAGGTCGATAAGCCCGCGCTCCCGGACAATGTCCATCCTATAGATGTGAAGTATCCGCCGGCGCTATTTGCGGCTGGAGTAAAGGGGTCGGTTCTCGCCGAGTTCGTAGTGGACGCGAAAGGAAAGATTGAATACCAGACACTCGGCATCGTATCGTCGACGCATCCGTTGTTCAGCGACGCGGTGAGGAGAGCGTTGGAGAATGCTCAGTACACTCCAGCGGTGCGGCGCGGCGTCGCGGTGCGACAGCTCGTGCAGCAGCCATTCGACTTTATGGTGGCGAACGGCAAGATGCCGGGGGCGTAACGGTGGATCAGCCTTTTATCGCGGCGGGTGGAGGAACATTGACTTGCGGAATCCGGTCCCGGCACCATATTTGGCAGGAACGACGGATGTATCCCGCGCCGAATAGACCTATTCGTCGCGGGAGATTGTGTCGTATATCTAAAACTATAAATCAGGCCGGGCAGGATGCGCGGTGCACTCCGCTTCCTGTTCATCCTCTCAATTGTTAGACGGCGTCATTCGCCAAATGGTTTGCTCACCCTCATTACAGGAGGAAAAATCCCCAAAGAGAAAACACAGTCAGCGACACCAGAAGTACCGTTCGCCTCGAGGCGGACACAAACAGCACTACGTGCAGGAAGTATTGGTGGTTTCTTGCAAACTCAACTGAGGTACGCATGAAGAAACTATTTCGTTCTACAAGATTCCTTGCTTCTGCTCTCGCCGCGCTCGCATTCGTAGCGCCGGCGCTTGCGCAGGGCCAGGGAGCGGTGATCTCCGGACGTGTAATGTCCGAACAAGGCCAGCCGATCGTGGGTGCGAACGTCTACATCAACGATCTCAACATCTCGGTAGGCACCAGCCAGTCAGGCAATTTCACAATCACGATTCCGCAGGCGCGTCTGACCGGCGCTTCCGTGAATCTTCGCGTCCGCGCGATCGGTTATCAGCCGCAGATGAAAGTCGTCACGCTGAACGCCGGCTCGCAGACTGCGAACTTCGATCTCCGACGCGACGTCACGCAGCTTGGCGAAGTCGTCGTTACGGGTGTATCGACAGCAACTGAAACAGTGAAGCTTCCGTTCACGGTCGCGCACTTGGACACTGCACAGATGCCTGTCAGCGGGTCGAACCCGGTGACGCAGCTGCAGGGTAAAGTCCCAGGCGCACTCATCGTGAACGCCAGTGGCCGCCCCGGCGCCGCTCCGTCTGTCGTTCTCCGCGGCCCAGTGTCGCTGAACGCCACCGGCCGCAGCCAGCAGCCGCTCTATCTCCTCGACGGCGTACCGCTCCAGGGCGGTCTGCCAGACATCAACCCGCAGGACATCGAGAACGTCGAAGTCGTGAAGGGCGCAGCCGCCGCCGCACTCTATGGTGCACGCGCTGGATCGGGCGTCATCAACATCACGACCAAGACCGGAAAGAATGCCCCGCAGGGAATCCGCTTCGGCGTCCGCACTGAAGCTGGTGCCGGTGATATCGAAGGCAAGTTCCCGCTCGCACAGCGTACTCTGCTTACGCTCGCTCCGAGCACGTCGCTCTTCTGCTCCAATGAACTCGTGGGCGGTTCGACGTGCGGTCGTTACATCGACTGGGACACGGAAGTTCAACGCATCAACAACTCGGGCGAAGATTTTACTCTTCCTCCGCAGAGCTTCCTCCGCGACTACTTCATTTCAGGCGCTCCGACGTATGAGAACCTGACCGGGTATTTCCAGGTCAACCAGTGGCCGGTCCAGCGTGACCCAATCGCTCAGGCGGTTACGCCATCTGCCTATGCGAACACGAACGTCGACATGCGCGGCAAGGTCAACCAGACCGGCGTCTACGCCAGCATTGGCAATTTTACCCAGCAGGGCGCAGTCACGTATCTGTCTGGATTCGTTCGGAATTCAGCTCGCGTAAACGTCGATCAGCGTTTCGGAGATCGCATTAGCGCGAACATCAACACGTTCTATAGTCAATCGGTCGATCACGCCGCGAACTTCGACGAGACGAGCGGTACGGCTGGAACATGGTTCAACCTTACTCGCGCACCGTTCATTTCCGATCTCACAGCGCGGGACGCGCTTGGCCGTATCGTCTACCGGTCAAACCCGCTCCGACAGGGAGACGCAAACTTCAACCCGCTGTATTCGACGGCGTACTACAACCGCGCCGATCGCAATACACGTTTCGTAGGTGGCATCTCCGGTCGCTATACTCCAATCGATTGGCTCAATCTCGACGCCAGCTTTGGATACGACCGCTCGATGTCGACAGTCAATCAGGTTCGCGATCGCGGCTGGCGCGCTTCATCGGCCAACCCGGTTAGCTCGTCTGGCTTCGCGGCCGAGGGATCATTCGATTCCGAGCAGTACACGACGCAGATGTCGGCAGCCGCAAACAAGACGTTCTTCGGCGACCTGAACGCTACTCTCACGACCAAGTACACGTACGGCGACCAGACACTTCGCAACACGGGAGCGTCGGGAACAGGACTGGTTGTCGCCGGACTGGATCAGGTCGATGCGACGACAGCAAACTTTACGAACGGCTCCAATTCCACTTTCCCCGGATCGCCCGCGCTGCAGCAAGTTCGCGACATGGGCTTCTTCGTTGGAACGGATCTCGATTGGAAAGACCGTTATATCCTGAGCGCCCTCGTTCGGCGTGACGGAAGCTCGTTGTTCGGCGCGGGCAACAGATGGCAGACCTTCGGCCGTCTCGCAGGCGCATGGATTGTGTCGCGCGAGCCGTTCTGGCCCGCAGATAACGCCATCAGCCTCTTCAAGCTCCGCGCGTCACAGGGAACGACTGGTCAGCGTCCGCGCTTCAACGCGCAGTACGAGACGTTCACCATCGGAACCGGCGGAACTCTTAATCCGTCCTTCCTTGGCAACAAGAATTTGAAGCCCGAGCTGAACAAGGAGCTCGAGCTTGGAACCGACCTCGAGTTCTTCCATAGAGTCGGCGTCAACATTTCGTATGCGAAGGCAGTAATCGACCGTCAGATCCTGCCGGTGAAGGCCCCAACAGCGTCGGGCTTCCAGAGCCAGTGGCTCAACGCCGGCGAGATCACGAACAAGACCTGGGAAGGCACGCTGAACGTGCCGATCATCACGGGCAAGTCGTTTACGTGGAGCTCGCGCTTGATCTACGATCAGACGCGCTCGGTCATCACCAGACTCGACGTTCCGGAGTTCGTTGGAACGATTACGCCTGGCCCAACCAACACGTTCGACATCTTCAAGTTCCGTCAGGGCGAGAAGATCGGAACCATTTACGGCTTCGACTACGTCAAGAGCTGCGCACAGCTGCCCACGGCGTTCCAGTCGCAGTGCTCGGGCAGCAGCAGCGATTTGAATGCTGCGTACCGCCCGAACGCAGATGGCTACATCGTCTGGGTTGGTCAGGGCAACTCGCTGACCGAGGGCATTACCAAGAATCTTTGGAGAGCTCAGACCGGTCTTGGCAACGGCCCATGGGGCAACAACACGAACTGGGGCATGCCGATCACTCTGCGTGATTCGGTGAGCAACATCGCCTTCGTTCCGGTAGGAAGCGGACTGCCCAAGTATCACTGGGGCCTGTCGCATAACGTCGACTTCGGCCGTTTCAATGTCTTCGGTCTTCTCGACGCCTATCAGGGTCAGAAGCTTTGGAACATCGCGTACCACTGGTCGCAGGGTGATTTCCAGGCTGCAAATGAAGATCAGGCTGGAAAATCAGTCGAAGACGCACGTCCGCTTGGCTACTACTGGCGGCGCGGTGGGTCCACCTCTCCGGGCGGTAATGCCGGTGTTGGCGGACTGTACGATGCGCTTAACCCCAGCACGTTCTCGGTCGAGGATGCGAGCTACATCAAGCTTCGCGAGCTGACCGTCAACTATCGGCTTGGCTCCATTGCGGGTACGGGCGATTGGAAGGTTGGGCTCGTGGGTCGTAACCTGAAGACCTGGACTGACTACCGTGGATTTGATCCGGAATCCGGCAATACCACCGGGCCGCTCAATTCTTCGGCGCTCACTCCGGTTGCCGGCTATCGGTTCCCGAACCTGCGCACGTACACGCTTCAGATCTCGACTTCTTTCTAAGACAAATCAGTCCGGGGTAAGCCGTCATTCATGACGGCTTACTCCGGAACTCTCAATTCACTGGATCAGTGAGGTATTTGATGTATCACCGAACTGCTGTCAGAATAATGTCAGTGGCGTTTCTTGCGGGGCTTGCCGGACTTACGGCCTGCCGAAACGATGCACTGGATGTCGACAACACGAACAACCCGAATATCGAAAAGGTTTACGGCGCGCCGAGAGACATTGAAACGATCTCGTCGAAGCTGTTCCAGCAGATGTTCAACGCGCAGCACAACGCGAGCGATAACATCGGCGACCAGGCAATCACGATGTCGCTGGAAAGTCACTCGCAGCTCGGAAATTTTGGTATGGGCACGCGAGCAGCGATTCCCCGGTCTCCAATCGACAATTCAATTGGTAATACAGTCGCGGCCGGGAACTTTCGCGATTTCGACGTTCTGAGCCGCAATGCTCGCAGCGCAGCAAACGTCATCATCGCGATCAACAAGTATCTCGACGCGGGAAATACAGCGGGTTCCCCCGCACGTGACGCGCGCGCAAAGTCGTTTGCATTCTTTACGCTCGGTTACGCGCTGGGACAGATCGCGATGTTTTATGATTCGGCCG
>DATLDN010000181.1:0-3197 GCA_035525855.1 Gemmatimonadaceae bacterium | reverse complement strand
GTTTTAGTTCGACCTGTTTCCGATGGCGGTCCCGGCCTTCTCGACGCACTTCTCTCCATTCAATCCGGCGTTCTTCATCACTTCACGGTTTGTGGCCCGCTCGGAGATCCCGTCGAAGCGCGTGTTCTCGAACAAAACAATCGTGTCATAATTGAAAGCGCAGATGCATGCGGGATTCATCTCGTTTCCGAACGTGATCCGATGAACGCAACGACCCGAGGAGTCGGTGAACTGCTCATTCATGCAGCGCAATTCGGTAAACCGATCGTAATTGGATTAGGCGGGTCGGCCACAGTCGATGGAGGTGCGGGCATGCGCGAGGCGCTGGGGAACTGGGGAAGTCGGAAGAGCGAAATCCCGATCACAGCGCTTGCTGATGTGCGAAATCCACTGCTCGGAAAGAACGGCGCGGCGCGCGTGTTTGGTCCGCAGAAAGGCGCGACGCCTCAACAAATCGATGAACTCGAAGTCCGTCTCGCCAAGTCGATCGATCCAACATACCACAACATCGAAGGTGCAGGTGCCGCTGGTGGCTTGGGTGCGGGACTCTTGATGATCGGCGCGCAGCTCGTGCGCGGTAGTGACTGGGTGCTGCGCGAGCTCGGCATCGATGATTTGCTCGTCCAAACCCGCGTGTTGATCACCGGCGAGGGGCGGCACGATGCGCAAAGCAGCATGGGCAAGATTACCGGTGAGCTGATTTTGCGCGCGGAGTCCGCAGGCGTTCCGGTGGTGCTCGTTGCAGGCGTAGAGGGCGGTCCAACCCTCACTTTAGACGACGTCGCGCGGCTTGCTCACGAGGGCGTCGCCGGATTGCTCGCTCGATAAGCCTTCCGTAGTTTGCCGCATGGCCAATACTCAAGACCTAATGGACAAACTCGTGTCGCTCTGCAAGCGGCGCGGCTTCGTTTTTCAATCTTCTGAAATCTACGGCGGAACCGGATCGGTCTGGGACTACGGCCCGCTCGGAGTCGAGCTCAAGAACAACATCAAACGTCTGTGGTGGCGTTCCATGGTGCACGAGCGCGACGACATCGAAGGCCTCGATGCGGCGATCCTCATGCATCCTCGCGTTTGGGAAGCCAGCGGTCACGTCGCCGGCTTCTCCGACCCGTTGATCGAATGCAGCAATTGTCATCGTCGTTTTCGTGCAGACAATCCTGAAGTTGCAGGTAAGAATCAATGCCCCGTGTGCGGCAAGAAAGACACATTCGGCGAACCGCGCATGTTCAACCTCATGTTCAAGACATTTATGGGGCCAGTCGAAGACTCCGCCGCGGTTGTTTACATGCGGCCGGAAACTGCGCAGGGCATTTACGTAAATTTCCAGAATGTGCTGCAGAGTAGCCGTCAGCGTATCCCTTTCGGCATCGCGCAAATCGGCAAAGCGTTTCGCAACGAAATCACGCCCGGCAACTTCATCTTCCGCACGCGCGAATTCGAGCAGATGGAGATGCAGTTCTTTGTGGAGCCGGGCAAAGACGACGAATGGATGCAGTACTGGAAAGAGAAGCGCATGCAGTGGGTGCTCGACATGGGCATTCGTAAGGAGAAGCTTCGTTTCCATCAGCACGAACCGGACGAGCTCGCGCATTACGCCAAGGACGCGTACGACATTCAATACGAGATGCCCTTCGGCTGGCAGGAATTCGAGGGCATTCACAATCGCACGGACTTCGACTTGAACCGGCACCAGGAGTATTCCGGCAAGCGGCTCGAGTATGTCGATCCGATGGATCGCGAGAAGAAGTACATCCCGTACATCATTGAAACGTCAGCCGGTGCGGATCGCACCTTGTTAGTCGTTTTGATGGATGCGTATCGGGAGGAAGACGTCGAAGGTGACAAGCGCGTTGTGCTCGGCTTGCATCCGCGGATTGCTCCGTTGAAAGTAGCTGTGTTTCCGCTCGTGAATAAGGAAGGCATGCCCGAGATCGCGACAGCGATTCACGACGACCTGCGCAAGGCAGGCATCAACTCCTTCTATGATGACAGCGGTTCCGTCGGCAAACGCTATCGTCGGCAGGATGAGACCGGCACGCCGTTCTGCATCACCGTGGATGGTCAGACGACTACCGATCAGACTGTGACTGTGCGCGATCGCGACACATTGAAGCAGGAGCGCATCTCGGTCTCGAGCGTGGTGGATTACGTCCGCACGCGAATTGTGTGAGATCGCATCCGTACGATCTCGTCTTCGCGCTGCCGCAGTTTGAAGACGAGACCTTTCCCGCCATTCGCGATGACGCCGAGACTCATGGTGTTGATGTGAACGAGATGGAGCGCTTCAGCTTGCTGGCTACGGTCGGCGAGCTGATGCGCTCTCTGCTTTCCGAGGGATCGGACCGCACTGCCTACGAGCAGTTCAGAGCGATTGTCTTCCACGCCTGGCATTACTGGGATTCGGGGAAACGCACCGAGGACGTCTCGGAAGATTCCTTGCGCGCCTGTTTGTCCATCGCAGAGGAGGCCGTGAATTCAACCGCAACGATAGCGGGCGCAGCCTACACTCAATTGCCGCGGAACCTCATCTTTGTGAGAATGGAAGAAGGCGCGCCCGAGGCCATTGATGGGTTCTTTGTTACGGGGACGAATGTCTTGTACGTCCTTGGTCTTGTACCCAATCGACCCGGATTTAGCGTTATCGAAGCAACAATGAGAGATGAACTGGTAGAACGTGACGAAGGCAAACCCTTCGAGAATATTCTGCCGGGAGGCGAAAAATTGCTCGGTGTGACGACACAAGCCGAACTGAACACACTAGCGGCCAAGCTTCTCACGGATGTCAATCCGTGAAATCCGTGAGATAATTACTCACCAGCAAAACAGCTGGGATTAAGCCAATAGGTTGGATTGGACAAACACGCAGTAGCGATGGTCCTCGAGGAGATCGGCACTCTCCTCGACCTGCACGGCGAGAACGCATTCAAGTCGAAGGCGTTCGCGTCTGCGGCGCGCGCTATAGAGCGCATCGAGGGCGACGTGCTGTCACTGCATCACGCCGGTGAATTGGAAAGTATTCCGGGAATCGGCCCGGCGACGTCGAAAGTAATTCGCGAGTTGATCGAAACCGGCACCTCGAAGTACTACCAGGACCTCCGCAAACGCACGCCATCCGGATTCTACGAGCTGCTTGCCGTTCCCAAGCTCGGCGCCAAACGCATCCGCATACTGCACGAACAGCTAGGCATCGATTC
>DATLDN010000103.1:0-22503 GCA_035525855.1 Gemmatimonadaceae bacterium | reverse complement strand
GAAGGTTTTACCAGGATCCGAGTACCTGGGCACGCGGCCACAGCTTCACCAACCCCGTCGAAGCCAGTCGCCCCCGTAATCAGGGAAATTTAGCGGAATCCCGCGTTGTAGTCAACGAGTGACCACCTCACGAAATACTTGACCTGTCATTTACTAAGCTGCTGTAACCACAGCACTTAAGTCGGCATCGATTTCGTGCGCAGAAGCCCCTGAATTGCCCTTTAAGTAGTCGGCAAAGATATCTTCGATTTCGCCAAAGGACTGAACCGCGAACAATCGCTTCTTCATCTCCGCGGCGTGCGGCAATCCCTTTACGTACCAGCCGAGATGCTTGCGAAATTCGATAGCCGCCCCGCGAGGATCAGGCTCGTAGTGCGCGGCCATCCTCGCATGCTCCATAGCGATTGCGAAACGATCCGCGACCGGCGGCGCGGCCGGCTTGGGTTTCCCCTCCAGCAGCGCACGAGCCTGATCGAAGATCCATGGTTGACCAAACGATCCACGCGCGATCATCACAGCGTCGCATCCCGTCTCATGCTGCAATCGCACTGCATCTTCCGCCGTCTTGATGTCACCGTTACCGATGACCGGAATCTCGAGCGCATCCGCAACCGCCGCGATCTCTTCCCAACGAGCTGAACCCGAATACATCTGCGTTCGCGTTCGCGGATGAAGCGCGAGTGCCGTTGCTCCCGCATCCTGACAACGAAGCGCAATTTTGACGGGATCACGCATCTCCTCACTCCACCCACTGCGAATCTTTACAGTCACAGGCAAATGAGTGTGCGCGATTACCGACCGAATCACCGACTGCACGAGATCGAGATCCTTGAGACATCCGGACCCGCCATTTCGCTTGACGACTTTCTTCACAGGACATCCGAAATTGATGTCGATGAATTCCGGCTGGAATACTTCAGTAACGAGCGCTGCAGCCTCACCCATTCCCGCTGGATCGGAGCCAAAGATCTGCACACCAATCGGGCGCTCATCCGCACCGAAACGAAGTTTCGCGAGCGTCGCCTTGTTCTCCCGACGAATTGCTTCGGCGGAGAGAAACTCGGTTACGACAACGTCCGCACCAAAGCGGCGGCAGAGGCGCCGAAAGGGCGACTCCGATACGCCGGCCATCGGCGCGAGGTACAAGGGAATGTCGTGAGCGATCTTGAATGGAAACGGCATCGATTCGAAGGTAATACCCATTCGCGAAAGATTGGAGCGGAAAACTTGCCAAGCGCCGTGTTTGTTGTAACCTTTTCCCTATGCGGAAGTTGTTTCGATCTTTCCTTTCGCTGGCAACCGTGACGGTTGCGGCTGGTGGTGGCTTAAGTGCATGCGGTAGCGGTGGCGGCGAAAAAACGCCCACCGATCCCATTCAACAAGCGCCGGCATCCGTGCAGGCAAATACGCCAACCACTTCATCCGCGCCAGTTGCGTCCGCTATCACCATTGGAGTTACGGTTCGTGATGCAAGCGGAAATCCCGTCGCAGGAGCAGGCGTCTCATTCGAAGTAATGAGCGGCGGCGGGTCACTTTCGCCGTCGGTCGCGCTTACCAACGGTTCCGGATCTGCGACAACACAGTGGACCCTGGGGAAAGCAGCGGGAGCCAATCAGGTATCGGTGACCGTAGGAAACCTTTCGAAAGTCACGTTCAATGCGACAGGCGTGCCCGGTGCGGTAGTATCACTCGAAAAAGTAGGAGACCTGCAGGAGGGCGCGGCCGGCGCACCGCTCGCGTCGCCACTACGAGTAAAGGCACTCGACACACACGGAAACGCCGTTCCCGGAACAACGGTTACGTTTGCAGTCACCGCGGGCGGAGGATCGCTGCAAAGTTCATCTGCAACAACTGACGTAAATGGTTTTGCTACGGCGGGATTGTGGACACTGGGTAGTGGCGCCGCCGATCAGGCGGTGACAGCATCGGTCGGAGCAATCACCACCGTATTCACCGCAAAACTTTCGAGTGCATGTGCGTCGACTGCGATAAACGTCGGCGCCTCGGTAAATGGAGCGTTGAGCTCGAACGACTGCCAAATCGCAGGACGGCCCGCAGACGTCTACTCACTTGTTAACACTGCGACTCAGCTGGTTGCCATAACGCTGAAGCCCACGGGCTTTACTGGAAAAATCACTGTCTCAGCCGGAGGTGAAATTGCCACCAGTGATCAGGTCGTCGCATCAGGCACACCTCGGTGCGTGTTTCCGGCACCTGCAGACGGTTGTCATAGTCCAAGCGTGAGTAAGGCCGACGATCCCGTCACCATCCTTTCGCCCGCAAGCTCCCGATCTGTTACCGTCACCTCCACGGGCGCAGCCCTCGAAGGCAGCTACGTTCTGTCGACTGAGCAGTCTGCGGCAAACATATCCGGATGCAGGACCGTGTTCGTCGAAAGGAACATTGCTACGAATCAGCAACTCGAAAGCAGCGATTGTCACGCTGTGTATGGCGGCGGCAATCCGACTTATTACAGTGACGACGTAAAGATTTTTCTCACTGCGGGATCGAATGTTACTGTCACGATGGCATCGACTGCATTCACGCCCTTCCTCGATATTTTCGCTCCGAATGGTTCGTACGCTGGCGGCTGCGCGGGAGTCGACCTCTCCACTGGGTGCATTATCAAACCTACCGCAACGGGCTATTACCTACTCGGCTTCAGCGCATTGCAGGCATCAACTGGGGGTGCGTATTCGTTGAACATTCAATAAGCGTTTTCGAGTCGCGCTCAACGGCTGCCTTTGACAATCCGTTGCGGTTGCCCGTAACTTGCGCGGACCCTCCCTCCGACCACGCAACGCTCAAGAGAAACGAATGGAACTGCGCGAGTTTTTTTCAGAAGATGCGGTCAAGCTCGAGCTCGATGGAACAACGAAAGATGACATCCTCAAAGAGCTTATCGGCCTTCTGAAACTGGATGAGAAATCGGAAGGGATGCTGTTCAAAATGCTCAAGCGCCGCGAGAATCTTGGATCAACCGGTATCGGTCGCGGGATTGCAATTCCCCACTGCCGCTCACTCGTCGTCAACAAGCTGCGCGTTGCATTCGGTCGCAAGACTGCAGGCGTAGACTTCCGCGCAATCGATGATCGTCCTGTGAATTTCTTTTTTCTGATCGTTGCGCCGCCGCTTGAAGTCTCGAATCAGTATCTCCCGGTACTCGGCAAAATTGCGCAATTCAGTAAGGAATCCGATGTACCGCAGCGACTTCTCGAGCTAGCTGATCCTTCTCAGTTTATGGCACTGCTGGAGGAGAAGGCGCTCTAGACAGCCATCAGCCTTCAGCGAGGCTGTTTCATTCCCATTCGATCGTCGCCGGTGGCTTCGAGCTCACATCGTAGACAACGCGATTGATTCCGGTCACCTGATTGATGATCCGGCTGGATATTCGCGCGAGAACGTCGTACGGAAACGGATACCAATCGGCCGTCATACCATCCGTGCTCGTCACCGCGCGAAGACCAAGAACATTTTCGTAGGTACGCTCGTCTCCCATCACACCGACGCTGCGCACCGGCAGCAGGACAGCGAACGCCTGCCAGATCTGATCGTACAATCCGGCTGAGCGAATTTCCTCGAGATAGATCGCGTCCGCTTGCCGGAGGATGTCGAGCTTTTCCTTCGATACATCGCTCAAAATGCGGATGGCGAGCCCAGGTCCCGGGAATGGATGGCGCCCAACCATTTCTTCAGGAAGTCCGAGCTCGCGACCAACGTTGCGCACTTCGTCCTTGAATAATTCACGCAACGGCTCGATAAGCTTGAACTTCATTCCAGGCTTGAGCCCGCCGACGTTATGATGTGTTTTGATCGTGACTGACGGACCGCCCTTTGGCGATGATGATTCGATCACGTCGGGATACAGTGTGCCCTGCACGAGAAAGTCGTGATCGTCGCCCGCTTCTGCCGCCGCGGCTTCGAATACATCGATGAATGTGTGGCCGATAATCGTTCGCTTCCTTTCGGGATCTTCCACTCCTGCAAGAGCGGACAGGAATCGATCCGACGCATCGATCGCAATGAGCCGAATTCCCATGTGCTTTCTGAACGTTTCTTCAACCTGGGCGCGCTCATCGAGACGCATCAAGCCGGTGTCGACGAAAATGCACGTGAGCCTGCCACCAACCGCGCGATGCACGAGCGCTGCAGCAACCGATGAATCAACTCCGCCTGAGAGACCACAAATCACTCTGCGATCACCCACAGTTGTACGAATCTTCGCAATCTCTTCCTCGATGAACCCGCCTGCCGTCCAAGTGGGTTCAGCCTTACAAACACGAAAAAGAAAGTTCGAGAGTATCTGCCCACCGCGCTGTGTATGCGCTACTTCGGGATGAAACTGAACTCCGAAGATCGGTTTTGATTCATGCCTGAACGCAGCAAGTGGATTTGTATTGCTCGATGCAATGCGGCGATAACCCGGGGGTGGAGCTTCAACGTGATCTCCGTGACTCATCCACGCTGTGAATTGTTCTCCCTGCTCGAACCCGGCGAAGACGCCATCATTTTCGAGGACACAAACTTCTGCGCGCCCATACTCACGGCGCCCGGCGCGTTTTACCTCTGAGCCCTCGAGCCACCCGATAAGCTGCATCCCATAGCAAATCCCAAGGATCGGTGCGACATCGAACAGCTCCTTCTCGGCGATAGGAGCGTTCTCCGCATAAACGGAATTCGGTCCACCGCTCAGAATAATTCCCGTTGGTTTCCAGTCGCGAATCCATTCAAGCGATCGCGAGGGGGGATGAATCTCCGAATAAACGCCGGCTTCCCGGACTCGGCGCGCAATGAGCTGGGTGTACTGTGCGCCGTAATCGAGGATGAGTATCCGGCTCGTCACAGGCTCAATATCTCGACGTGTTTCGTGTCGAGATCGAGAAGTGCTGCAGTGCAGCGACCGCTCAGCCAACCGCACGCTTCACCTGGATTCACGAGCAAGGTCTTCCCTCGCGTGACCGTTTCCTGTCGATGAGTCAGCCCATGCAGCACGATGTCATGCGCTTCGATGGACCGCTTATTCACTTCGCCCAAGTCGTGCACGAGAAGAATTCGAGAGCCGCTAACCTCGAAGCTGTGCGGTGACTCGTAGAGCTCGGTTCCCACTCCGGCTGATGCGTAAGCCTTAAGACCCTCAGGATCACCATCATTGCGCCCGAATATTCCGAGTACAGGAATGTTCGCTTCTATAAAGGGATTCAACGAGAACGGTGCGCAGTAATCTCCTGCATGCATTACGATCGGCGCGCCCTTCTCCGCGAAGAGCTTCACAAAGTCTTTGATCGCGGGCAATCTGTCGTGCGTGTCTGCGATGAGGCCGATAAGCATCAGCCCGTTCTCCAATCGGGATTCAGCCGCTCGTGACGTACGAGATCGGGATAATCCTCGCGCTCAGTGATCACTCCGAATCGCCCGTCGTCTACGAGAACCTCGGCCGCGCGCGCACGTGAGTTGTAGTTCGACGCCATCGCAAACCCGTAAGCGCCTGACGACTGCACAACTACGAGATCGCCGGGCTCGACGTCATCCACTTCGCGGTGAAGACCAAAGAAGTCGCCGCTCTCGCAAATCGGACCGACAACGTCAGCTGTAACCTTTCCTCCGCGAGGAGTCACTGCTTCAATACGATGATACGCGTTGTAGTGCGATGGACGAAGAAGATCGTTCATCCCTGCATCGATGATTATGAACTCTTTGCCACCACTTCTTTTCCGGTACAACACCCGCGAGAGAAGCACGCCTGCATTTCCAACCAGAAACCGGCCTGGCTCTAGAATCAGCTCGAGTCCCGTTGGTCCTACCATGCTTTTGACACCTTCACCAAACGCTTCGATATCTACGGGATGCTCTGCGTCGTAAGTCACGGCCAGTCCGCCGCCAATGTCGAGATACGTGAGCTCCTTTGCGCCGGCGCTCGCTATCTCCTCGGATAGTCGCAAGAGCCGACCCAAACCGATCTCGTATGGCTCGAATTGCGAGATCTGTGATCCCACGTGCATATCCAGCCCAAGCAATCGGACATTGCGCATCGCGATTGCACGCCGCGCCACTGCAAGAGTTTCATCGAAGGGAATTCCAAACTTCATTCCCTTGACGCCCGTGCGTGTATATGGATGAGGCGTATCGACCATCACTTCAGGATTCACCCGAAGAGCCACCGGAGCTTTGACCGACAGCTCGCCGGCAATCTCGTCAAGCAGCTCGAGCTCTTCCTCTGATTCAACGTTCACAAGAAGAACACCTACTGTCAGAGCTTCAGTTAGCTCTCGACGCGTCTTCCCCACACCGCTAAAGACAATGTCACGTCCTTTGAACCCTGCAGATTCGGCGCGATAAAGCTCTCCACCCGAAACGATATCCACGCCTGCGCCGAGGCGTCGCAATACAGCAAGGATTGCGAGATTCGAGTTTGCTTTTACGCTGTAATGCAACCGGTGAGGAATGCCCTCCAGGGCTGCAGTCAGACGCGTGTACTGCGAGCGAATCGAGGCGGCACTATAGACGTATGACGGCGTGCCCACCGTGTGCGCGATACGCTCGAGAGAAACTCCATCGCAAACGAGCGACGCTCCGTCGCGATAGAAACCTCGATCCACAGGTTTCTCAGTCGCGACGGGCATTTTCGCGGAAGTTCCCGAAGCCAACGTCAGTACGCCTTCGCCCAGACCGCTTCGGCTTTCGATTCGCGTCCACACTTAAGGCATTTCTGTGGAGCTTCAGCAGAACGGAATTCCTCGTCGGGCAAAACGCGAATTGTTGCTTTCGTCTCTTCCTTGATTTGCGCTTCGCATTCGGCACTGCCGCAAAAGCCGGCGTAGACAAATCCCCCGGTGCCCTCCATGACTTCGCGAAACTTGTCGTAACTAATGTCACCACGAAGGCTGTTCGCTTCGCGCCGCTCGAATGCTTCGACACGCATATCTGTTTGAATCATGCTGAGCAGATCAGCGACGTCCTCCCCGATTGAATCGAGCGTTACGGTTCTCTTTACTCGATTGTCGCGACGAACGAGAACGCACTGGTTGCTGTCGAGGTCACGAGGACCGAACTCGAGACGAAGCGGAATTCCGCGCAGCTCCCACTCGTAATATTTCGCGCCGGGCTTCATTCCCTCGCGATCATCGAGGTGAACACGCAGCTTGCCCGTCTTCCGGCGTTCCCAGCCATTGAGCGTATCGCGAATGTTGCGTGCTGCTTCGAGGACACGCGCTTTGTCTTCGTCGGATTTCCAGATTGGAACTATGACCAGCTCGACAGGCGCGAGAAACGGAGGAGTCCGCAAGCCAAAGTCGTCGCCGTGTGTCATCACCAATGCGCCGATCAGTCTCGTCGAAAGTCCCCAACTCGTATTCCACGCGTACTCTGTTTCACCTGACTCGGCCTGGAATTTCAAGTCGAACGCTTTAGCGAAATTCTGTCCGAGGTCGTGCGTAGTTCCAGCTTGCAATCCTTTGTTGTCCTGCATGAGAGCTTCGCATGCATAGGTGCGCAGTGCCCCGGCGAATCGCTCCGAATCGGTCTTCATTCCTGTGATCACCGGCATTGCCATCCAGCCTTCCATAAAATCGCGATACACGCCCAGCATCTTGCGCGCTTCTTCCTCTGCTTCTGCATGCGTTGCGTGCGCAGTGTGTCCTTCCTGCCACAGAAATTCCATCGTTCTGAGGAACAGTCGCGTCCGCATTTCCCAGCGCACCACGTTCGCCCACTGGTTCATCAGAATTGGCAGATCGCGATAGCTCTGCACCCACTTGGCGAACATCGAGTAGATGATTGTCTCGGATGTCGGGCGCACTACGAGCGGCTCCTCGAGCTTTTTTCCACCGCCGTGCGTGACGACAGCAAGCTCCGGCGAGAATCCTTCGACGTGCTCCGCTTCCCGATGCATGAACGATTCAGGAATGAAGAGCGGGAAATACGCGTTCTCGTGACCAGTATCCTTGAACATGAAATCGAGCTGGCGTTGCATCCGCTCCCAGATTCCATATCCGCGCGGCCGAATGACCATGCACCCGCGAACCGGCGAGTAATCAGCCAGCTCCGCGCGAAGCACAGTCTCGTTGTACCATGCGCTGAAATCTGCGGCGCGTGTAGTGAGTTTCTTGTCGTCTGCCATTTCAGTTCAATTCAGGGTGCCGAGAAATTCATCGAGCGGGAGAATGCGCTCGTTGCCGGAGTCGAGGTCCTTCACAGTCACTTCCTTCAATGCAAACCGATCGCGCTTCAGAAGAACCGCGTTCCGCGCGCCGGTAGCGGCCGCCGCCTTTAGCTGTCTTCCGAGCTGCTGGGGACGCAGCGAGTATTCTGCGCTTCGATTGTTTCTTCGCAGCTGAGTCGCGACGCTCATCACATCCTCGAGAAGAGCTTCGTCGTCAAACGCAACCCAGTAGTCGATTCTCGCAGTGGTCCTGGGAATCAAGTTTCGCGAGCGCAACAGCTCGCCGAGCACGACATCTCCCATTCCGAATCCGAGCGCGGGAAGATCGACGCCGCCGAGATTCTCGAGAAGATTGTCGTATCTACCGCCCCCGCAGATTGCGCGTAGCTCGCCTGCTGTGTCGAAAAGCTCGAACACTATTCCGGTATAGTACGCGAGCCCTCGTACGATTGAAAGGTCAATTTGCACCCATTCACCGAATCCCAGCGCCCCAACATAGACGAGATACATGCGCATTCTCTCGATATGCTCGGCTGCAGCAGCGACTTCGCCATACTTCTGATTGAGATCCGCGATGTCTTTGCAATCGAAGATCTGCTCGATCCTGTCGGCGATTTCCGCGTTTCCAACAGCCGCCTCGAGTTTCTCGCGCGATACGTTCGCGGGCTCGCGTCCGCGCTTGTCGATTACAGCGTAAACATGAGCTAGCATTTCCTCAGTCGCACCTGCGTGTATCAAGAGCGCGTCCAGAAGGCGGCGATCAGACACTCGCGCGACCGCGTCAGTGTGCTCGAGTCCGAACGACCTCATTACATCGAGTGCGACGGCGAGCAGCTCGGCATCCGCAGCAACGCTCGTTTCGCCGACGATGTCCGCGTTCAGCTGAAAATGTTCACGCAGCCGCCCGCGTTGTTGTTTCTCCTGGCGAAATAGCTGCGGAATTGAAAACCACCGCACCGGCTTGCGCAGTGTGTTTGCACGTGCGGCAACCATTCGGGCGAATGTCGGCGTCATCTCAGGACGCAATGCGACTTCGCGCTCTCCGCGATCCATGAACGAGTAAATCTGACCAACCAGCTCGCCACCGCTCTTTCGACGATACAAATCGAGCGGCTCGAGGGGAGGACCGTCATACTCCACGAACGCGTACCGGCGCAAAACATCCCGCCAAACGCCAAGAATAAAACTTCTCTGGGCGAGATCGTCGGGATAGAAATCTCTGAAGCCCGGAAGTGCCTGTTGCGCCATCCGCGAAAGCTATGTTTTCCGGCGTGAGCGGCAAGCGAATTGGCGAATAATCAAGCAGCGTCTACGAGCTGCAAAGCGTCCCCAACAGTGTGAAATGATCCGGTGACCAACACGGTCCCGGCTTCCTTTGTTGCTGCCTCGAGCGCGAGGTCGAGATTCAAAATAGTATCGACGCGCCAGCCGTTGTCGTCTGCGAATGCAGCCGCCTCGGCGGGATTCCATGCGCGGTTCGCTGGCGCGCTTGACGGTGCCGTGAGAAACGTGTGATCCATGCGCGGACAAAGATGAGCCATCATGCCACGCCAATCTTTATCACGTAACACCCCTAGCACCGCAACGAGCGGCTGTGGCACGTCGACTAAATCGAGTGTGTCGACAAGCGCGGCAATTCCATCGGGATTGTGAGCGACGTCGAAAATGAATTTGCCGCGCCGATCAAATCTTCCCGGAAGCTTCACCGTTGGCAGAACCTTGTCTGCTTCGTCGAGAGTCGTTCGATAGGGTTCTCCTGCACACTCCAGCATTGTCAGAGCAACTGATGCGTTCATTGCCTGCGGAAACCCGACAAGACCTGTATGCAGCGTGCGTTTCTTCGTGTCGTGTTCAGTACTGAAGGTGGTGCCGTCGATCGATACACGTACGTCGCTCACGCGATACACTTCGTTCGCGGCGACAATAGGGCAAGCGTTTCGTTTCGAAGCTGTCGCTCTTAACGCTTCTCTTATTTCTTCGGATACCGGTCCATACACCGCAGGAACGCCTTCCTTGTATATCCCGGCCTTCTCACTCGCGATTGCTGTGAGTGTATCACCCAAATATTCAGTGTGGTCCATTGCAATCGATGTGACGCCCGCTACTAGCGGTGTAATTACGTTCGTGGAATCGAGACGACCACCAAGCCCCGTTTCGATTACTGCGACATCGACATTGCGCTCGGCGAAATGATGGAAAGCAAGGGCTGACGTTATCTCGAAGAACGTTGCGCCGAGCTCCTCCGACGGGGATTCCCATCGTGACAGGAAGTCGTTGACTTCCTCCTCGTTGATCGGCACGTCATCGACGACGATGCGCTCGCGGAAGTCAATCAGGTGTGGCGACGTGTAACGGCCGACACGAAGACCTTTTGCGCGTAGGAGTGTGTCGAGAGTTGTCACGACGCTTCCCTTCCCGTTTGTACCCGCAACGTGAAACGACTTGAATTGTTCGTGCGGGTTTCCAAGTCGCGCGAGAAGGGCGCGCGTACGGTCGAGGCCGAACTTCGCAGTGCTTCCGGTGCGCGCGAATAATTTATCGAGCGCGCTTTGGTAAACCGTCAGGCCGCTGTCCACCCCGTAGCGGCTGGCTTGCCACTCATGTGCCGGAGCAGCTGTCCGACGGTGTTCTTCAGATCCTTGCGATGTACGACTGCGTCGACCATACCGTGCTCGAGCAGAAATTCCGAAGTTTGAAATCCGTCGGGGAGATCCTGTCCGATCGTCTGTTTGATCACGCGCGGTCCCGCGAAGCCAATAACTGCGCCAGGCTCGGCAAGGATTGCATCGCCAAGCATCGCGTAGCTCGCGCTCACACCACCGGTTGTTGGATTGGTGAGAATCGACACATACGGAATACGACGCTCTGCGAGCTGAGAAAGAATTGCAGCCGCCTTCGCCATTTGCATCAAGCTCAACACGCCTTCCTGCATGCGGGCGCCGCCAGAAGCGGATACGAGTATCAACGAATACTTTCGCTCGAGAGCCTTTTGGCCGAGTCGCGCAATCTTCTCGCCGACGACGGACCCCATCGATCCCCCCATGAACGCGAAATCCATTACGCCGACACAAACGGGCAACGCGAGCAGTTGACCAGTAAATGTGAGGATCGCATCGCCCTCACCGGATTTTCCGATCGCTTTATCGAGTCTTTGGGGATATTCGGGAAAACCAAGGGGGTCGGTCGAGTGAATCTCTGTTTCCGTTTCTTCGGCGGTGCCTTCGTCGACGAGGATGTTTATGTAGTCGAGGGCGCGGATGCGGCGATGATTGTTGCAGCTCGGGCACACATTGAGGTTCCGTACGAACTTCTCGCGGATGTCGGTGTGGCCGCACTTCTCACATTTCTCCCACGCATCCGGCGGGATTTCGTGCTTCTCGTGCCGGGGCTGACGAGGCTTCTTCTCCTTACGGAACCATGCCATTCGTCGAAATGTGAACGGCCGCGCTTACGGAGGCAAGCGGAGCAGGAGCAGTCCGCCGTTCTCAGACTTTCTTGAACGCCGCCTTTCCTCTACCCTCTCCTGATATTCTCATCAGGATTCCGATCGCGAGCCAGCTCGCAAGCATGAACGATCCACCGTACGAGAAAAACGGCAACGGAATTCCGGTGATCGGCATGAGATTCAGCGTCATCCCAACATTCACGAGAACGTGAACAAACCAGCTTGCCATCAAACCAAACGCAACCAGGGAGCTGAACGAATCATTCGCGCGCTCAGCAATTCGCGTAACTCTCAAGAACAACGCGAGGAACAACGACAACGCGAACATCACACCGAGAAAGCCCATCTCCTCACCAACTACCGAGAAAATGAAATCGGTGTGCTGCTCCGGCAGGAACGCCAGTCGTTTCTGCGTTCCGAGCGTAAAGCCCTTTCCAAGGAATCCGCCCGAGCCGATTGCGATCTTCGATTGAATGACGTGATAACCCGAGGCACGCGGATCAGCCGACGGGTCGATGAAAACGCGAAGTCGATTCTGCTGATAAGGCGCGAGCTTTTCCCAGAGAATCGGCGCAATGACACCCGTCGCGATGTTCGCCACCATCAGCACGATCCCTTCGACGAGATACGGCCGATAGTAAAGCACCAATGCGAGCAGCACGAGGAACCACGCACCCCAAAGACCGGTGCTGAACGAAAGAATCAAACTGACTACCGGACTCGCGAGCAGCAGCAACAGCGGCCACGCGACACCCGACCAATACAGCATTCCGAAGCAAATGCCGATGAAGACAATGCCCGTTCCAAGATCGGGCTGAAGCATGATGATCGCCCACGGCACAAGCACTATGAGCGCGGGTTTCCACAAATCGAGCAGAGATCTTGGAGGCTCGCGCCGCGCAGCGAGCACGTACGCAAGCATCAGCACGACGGTAACCTTGGCAAGCTCAGACGGTTGACCGATGCGAACGCTTCCAATTGCCAACCAGCTCTTTGTACTCGCCGCTGTACCTGCACCCTTTCCAACGACAAGCGTGAGAGCCAGCAGCAAAACAGACAGCACGTAAGCGGGAATCGTGAGCCACTCGATAAAACGCACGGACGAGCGGCTTATCCCATAGGCGCCGAGCATCCCAAAAATGAGCCAGACGATCTGCGACTTGTAAACGCGGGCGACAGCTGTGGGTGTGTCTGTCTGTCCGGCGGAGTAAACCATTGCGACGCCGAAAATCGAAAGTGCAATCGCAATGAGAACGAGCGGATAATCCGCGACGATCCGGCGCATCCTCACTCAGCCGCCGGTGTCGATGGCTTCTACTGGAGTGATGTGCAAATAATGACCAACGATTTTCGAAGCTACACGAGCGGCGTAATATCCGTGTATTCCGAACTCCAGAAATACAGCGACGACAATCTTCGGATCTTCCCCGGGAGCAAATCCGACAAACCACGCATGATCCTTGTTCGGATTTTCAGTGTTCTGGGCGCTTCCCGTTTTACCAGCGAGAGTGAGTCCCTGAATATTCGCAGACGCGGCGGTACCACCGGCCGATGTCACACCGGCCATCGCCTTTCTGAGGCCGTCCATCTGCACTGACGTTAAAGAGAAGATCTTGGTGCGCTCGGGATTGCGCGTAACAACTTCGGGCTTCGAAGCTGAGCCATCAGTCGCAAGCGCGGTGTAGAACTTCGCCATGTTTGCCACTGTCTGAGAATTCGCGCCCTGACCGATCGCAAGGTTCAGCGTCTCGGCGTTACTCCAGTTCCGCGCGCCGAATAAGCGGTCGTAGTACGCCTTCACGTCCTTCGCCGGGAATCGCGGTTTTATCTCGTTCGGAAGATCGATTCCCGACTTTTCCTTGAACTGAAGATCGACACCACCTGCGACAAGCTTCGACAAACCAATCTTCAGGCCAAGTTGATAGAAATAGACGTCGCACGAGTGCGTAATCGCGCCCGCTAACGTCTGACTTCCATGGCCACGCTTTTCCCAACACCGGAAATATCGACGACCGTACTGCAAACCCCCGGAACACGAGATCGGCATCCGAGTATCGAGCGAAACAAGACCCTGCTCGAGACCGAGCGTTGACGTTGCGAGCTTCCAGGTAGATCCCGGCGGATACGTTCCCTGAATCACTTTATTGAACAACGGACGCCGAGGATCAGTGTTCAGCTCCTTCCAGTAATCAGCAGGAATTCCGCCGGTGAAACGATTCGGGTCGAAGCTCGGATGACTGTAAAGCGCGAGGACTGCACCCGTCTTCGGATCCAGAGCAATCGCGCCACCCTGCAGTGAATCTCCCCATAGCGACGCGACGAACTTCTGGAGATCCATGTCGATGTTCGTCTTCAATGCCGGCGCGCCTTTTGGCTCACGCACCGGACGCGGACCAACACCGCGCACTGGGCGACCACGCGCGTCTACTTCGTCGTATCGCTCGCCTTCCTCGCCGTGCAAGACATTTTCGTATTGCTTCTCGAGGCCGCCTTTACCGATCGTTTGTCCCGGCTTGTATCCCGCGTACTGAGGCTTGTTGAGCTCGTCTTCGCTGATCTCGCCGGTGTAACCGACGAACGAAGCGACGATCGGACCGTCCGGGTAATACCGCTTTGGAACTGATTGAATGATCAATCGCGGGTAATCGATACGATGCTCTTCCAGGACGGAGATGACGTCGATCGACGCGTCAGGAAGAACGACAGTAGGACGGGTTGGCGCCCGGCGAAAGCGACGAATCGCCTGAGAAATATCGTTGTCAGTCAGCTGCAGTGTCGGCTGGAGCGTCTTGAGAGTCGCTCGCAAAGAATCCTCTCGCGGCGCAATTACAGACACTGAGTATGCCGGAAGATTCTCGGCGATTATCTCACCTTTGCGATCGTAAATAATTCCACGCGGCGCCGGCAGCGGAATCGGCCGCAAACGATTCTCTTCAGATTGCGCATCGAACGATTGATGCTGAAGCACCTGCGTTTTGAAGAATGCGCCGAGGAGAAACACATACGCGACGGAAAGCAGAACTCCGCTTAACCGTGTTCGTCGAGCGATATCGTTCGGATGGAAGCTCACGCGTGTGACGGCTCTAGCATCGGCCGCATTATCAATATGAGTACAATGCCTGCAGCGGCTGTTGCGGCTGCAGAGAGTGGAGACCACAACACGAGCTGTTGCACCAGCTCAATCCCGCCGAGGCGCTGTTCGACAAGGAAATAAATGAGATCAAAGATCCACTTGCCGAGGAAAAAGAAGAATGCGTTGAGAGCAAGATTGTCGGCGAAGAAAACCGCTTTGAGCCACGACGCGAGATAGCCCACGATAGTCATTGCGATCGCTGCTGCGCCGAGCGAATCGGGCGTAAGCGAGTCGGCAACCAGTCCCATCGCCAATCCAATGAGCGCCGCGACAGCGGGGCGCACACGAATCGACGCAAGAAGCAAAGCGAGAACGAGGAAGTCCATCGGAGCGCGCCACCCAAGTAGTGGACGCAGTGTGTAGTGAAGCAGTACCAGTATCAGGAACGTTATAAGCGCGCGCACCGTCCCGCCAAGTGTCATCAGAAACCTCTTGTCGGGCTGCGGAGGGAGTCTGCTCGATTGGTCGAGTCGCGTCGCAGAGAATCGCGACGCGCTGCCTCGCGACGCCGTGCTGCTGCGGCACGACGCGCCGCCTCGGCTCGTGCAGAGTCGCTCAGCTGAATTGTTCCGCCGAGAGTGTCTGCTCGAAGTCCGGGCGGAAGACCCCCTGGTACCTGGCCGCCGGCGGTGGTATCGCGCAAGGTGTCGAGCGCGGCGCGTCGCGCAGCGGCTTCAGCAAGGGCTGCCGCCTTGGCGGCCGAATCACCTGTCGAAACAATGCGTGCTGCCGCCTGATCGGCGCCAATCACACTCGCCCAGACATTTTCGAATCCTTTCGTCACCCGCTCGGGCTTGAGAATCATTACCGCACCAACATCCGCCGGAGAAACTGCCGGCTTAACGAGATACGTCCGCGCCCATCCTTCGGAGGTCTTTATTTCCTGCAATACATGGCCGATGGGAATGCCCCGCGGCCATACGCCACCGAGTCCCGAGCTCACGATCAACGCGCCCGGCTTGAGCGAAGTGCGGAAAGGAATTCCGTGCAGCTCCATCAGGTATGCGCTTGTGGCACTTGCCAGGTGACCCTGAATAATTCCAAAGGCCGCACCATCTTCAGACATCGCGCTCACGCGAAAATCGGGATGCGTCCATATCATGGCTTCACTCATCGTCGGATCGACTTCGGTGACCATTCCGACAACGCCCTCAGGCGCCACGACCGGGCTCAGCCGCGCGACTCCCGCATTCGAGCCAGCGGTGAGTGTCATCGTCGTTACGTCGCGAACACCGCGTCCGTGAATCGCTTCAGCGGGAACAAAACCCCATTTGACGCGCGCTCCGAGTCCGATTACCTGGCGAAGACGATCGTTTTCACTCTCGAGGCTCTCGACTGTCATCGCGCGAAGGGCAACACTGTCCCGAACTGCGGTACGTTCGCGATCGAGAACAAGTGAGCGACGGCTTGCTTCTGCTCTTTCCTGAAGCATTACGAGCGGCGCGAGAAAAGTCCTTCGCATGGACGTGGCGATCGGATCGCGAAGATTTGCGGGGAGCCCACGGGCCACCAGCGCAAGAAGTGCGCAGGTGCCAAGTACGATTAGATCAGCGCGATTGCTGCTTCGAAGTGCGCGTGCCACTTGTACCTCAGGTGGCTAGTACAGACCAGTATTTTTCCTCGTCGTCGAGGATGCGGCCGGTGCCGCGAACAACACACGTGAGCGGATCCTCGTCGACGTGAATCGGAAGCCCAGTTTCCTGCGACAGCAAAACGTCGAGACCCCGGATGAGCGCGCCACCGCCGGTCATCACAATGCCGCGCTCGACAATGTCGGCGGCAAGCTCGGGCGGAGTTATTTCCAGTGCGCGTCTCACGGCGCCGACAATCTGTTGAATCGGCTCCTGGACCGCATCGCGAATTTCTGCTGAATGGATTCGAACACTTTTGGGAATGCCTGATACAAGATCCCTGCCCTTCACTTCCATTTCTCTCTCTTCGCCCACCGGATATGCCGAGCCGATCTGAATTTTCACCTGCTCAGCGGTCGATTCACCGATAAGCAAATTGTAATTCTTTCGCATCGACTGAAGTATAGCCATGTCGAGCTCATCGCCGCCGGTCCGAATGGAGGTATCGCTCACGATTCCTGAAAGGGCGATGACGGCGATCTCCGTCGTCCCGCCGCCGATATCGATCACCATATTACCCGTCGGTGTCTCGACTGGAAGCCCTACGCCGATCGCAGCGGCCATTGGCTCTGCAACCATGAAAACTTCTTTCGCGCCGGCGCCGAGCGCTGAGTCGCGCACCGCACGCTTTTCCACCTCGGTGATTCCGGATGGAACACAGACGATCACGCGCGGCTTCACCTTGAAAACGTGATTCTCGATGATGAGCGCGAGAAAATAGCGAAGCATTTTCTCGGTGACATCGAAGTCCGCGATCACGCCGTCCTTCATTGGACGAACGGCGATGACGCCCTCCGGAGTGCGGCCGAGCATCCGCTTCGCCTCGAGACCGACGCCTTTGATTTTTTTCGTCTCGCGATCGAGCGCCACAACGGAAGGCTCGTTGAGAACGATTCCCTCGCCCTTGACGTAGATGAGCGTATTTGCCGTTCCGAGATCTACAGCAATTGAATTTGCGGGAAACCAGCCTCCCGACTTAAAGAACGACCAGCGCATTTAATCTCAGGTCAAGTATGAATCGACGCTTTTCAGTGGCAAGCCGAATGCCTCGGCAACCGCTGGGTAAACTACCTGTCCATCAATGACGTTGAGCCCCTTGCGAAGGGGAGCGCTCTCCTGAAGAGCACGCTTCCACCCAAGATTCGCAAGCTTCATTGCATATGGGAACGTTGCATTCGTTAATGCGAGCGTCGATGTGCGCGGCACGCCACCCGGCATGTTGGCAACACCATAATGAATGACGCCGTCGACGACATAAGTGGGATTCTCGTGCGTGGTGGCGTGAATTGTCTCCACGCATCCACCCTGATCGATCGCGACGTCGACGATCACCGAGCCAGGTTGCATTCTCTTCAAATCCTCACGACGAATCAGCCGTGGTGCGACAGCACCAGGAATGAGCACAGCACCGACAACCAGATCGGCCGTCGAGATCTGCTCCAGAATGTTATGACGATTGGAATAAATGAGCGTGACGTTCGCCGGCATTACGTCGGAGAGGTAGCGTAGACGTTCGAGCGACAGGTCGAGCACTGTAACCTTTGCTCCCATTCCCGCTGCCATCTTCGCGGCATTGATTCCTACGACGCCACCGCCGAGAATGACAACCTTCGCAGGCGGAACACCAGGCACGCCGCCGAGGAGAACTCCTCTACCGCCATACAATTTCTCGAGATATTTCGCGCCTTCCTGCACCGCCATACGTCCTGCTACTTCGGACATGGGTGTGAGAAGCGGCAGCTCGCGATTCGCAAGCTCGACCGTCTCGTATGCAATGCACGTTGCGCCGCTATCGATGTGTGCACGCGTAAGGTTTTCGTCCGCGGCAAAGTGGAAATACGTGAAGATCGTCTGACCTTTTCGCATGTTCGCCCACTCGCGCTTGATCGGCTCTTTCACCTTCATGATCATGTCCGCTTCGCGCCATACTGCGGGTGCGTTCGGGCCGATGCGCGCACCGACGCTCGTGTAATCCTCGTCAGTGAACCCGCTCCCGTCGCCCGCGCCTTTCTGGATTATCACGTCATGTCCCGCAGCAACAAGAGACTCCGCGCCAGCAGGAACAAGTGCTATGCGGTTCTCATTTGTCTTGATCTCCTTCGGAACGCCGATCTTCATGTTTTTTAGTTTTCGTTATTGATGGATGGAATGCGCGTTGATCCACCAGGCCCAAGACTCACAATCGTCTGGACCTCGGGCGCAAAAAAATCACGACAGACCGCGAGCACGCTGTCGCGATCTATCGAGTCAATGAGTGCGAGCACTTCGTCAAGCGACCGGAATTCCTCGTCGTAAAGCTCGACGCCCGCTGCGCGATACATCCGCGACGATACGCTCTCGAGCGAAAGGGTAATCTGCCCTTTTAGCTGGTTTTTGCCAGCGGCAATCTCATCATCGGGCAGACCTTCTTTCGCCACGCGATCGAGCTCCTCGACAATTGCCTCCGTAGCAAGGGCGGCCGTATCGGGGGCGGTTCCGACGTAGACACCGCTCACTCCCGCATCGTGATGGAAGGATTGGAAGCTGTACACCGAGTACGCCAGCCCAAGCTCCTCGCGAACGCGCTGAAACAGCCGCGAGCTCATCCCACCGCCGAGCAACGTGCTGACAAGAGCCATCGCATAGCGGCGAGGATCACCGTGCGGCATGGTCGCAGTGCCGAACACGACGTGTGTCTGCGCGCCTTCACGATTGAAATGAGTCGTCGTAGGCAGCGCTGGAACGGCGGGCGTAGAAGCCAGCCGTGACTGGCCGCCCGATGGAAATGATGTCCAGCCCGCCGTCTCGAGAATCTGAATCAGATCGTCGTGCTCGATGTTGCCTGAAGCAGCGACGACGATGTGCTCGGGATGATAAGCTCGACGGTGCAGCGTCTCGAGATCTGCGCTCGTGAACGAGCTTACCGTCTCGCGAGTTCCAAGAATCGGATATCCGTATGGGTGATCGCCCCACAAACGTGCGCCGTGAAGCTCGAAGACCATATCGTCAGGAGTGTCTTCGACTGTGCTTATCTCCTCGAGTACAACCTTTCGCTCCATCTCCAGATCGGTCGTTCGAAGCAGCGGCCGAAATATGAGATCGGCGAGAACATCGGCGGCAATTTCGACGTGCTCATCGAGCACGCGCGCCTGATACGATGTGTGCTCGCGGGATGTGTATGCGTCGAGCGACCCTCCGACAGATTCGAGCGCAAGCGCAATGTCTTTTGCCGATCGGCGTTGGGTTCCCTTGAACACCATGTGCTCCAGGAGGTGCGAAAGTCCCATCGTGCGAGGGCTTTCATGAACCGACGCCGCACGAACCCAAGCCCCTAACGCGACCGACCGCACTCCCGGCATGTGCTCCGAGAGTACGGTCAGGCCATTTGAAAGAACGGTTCGGCGAAGCGCTACATCATTCGTCGCCAATGCTCCGGTCACTCGCGGCTCCGACCTCCGCCACTGCGTGGACGGCCACCGCCCCGCGGGCGGCGAGGACGTTCTTCTCTTTGACTTACTGCGGCACCGCCTTCGTCACCGTCGGCTGCGGCCGCGTAGCTCGTATCACCGCTTTCACCGCCGCCGTCTCCCTGACTTGCTGGACGACCACCGCCGTTGCTGCCACGCGAGCCACCCTCTGAGGATCCGCCTTCCGACGACCCTTCGGGCTTGGGTGTCAACGCCTTCATTGATAGACGAAGTCGTCCGCGTTCATCGCGGTCGAGAAGCTTGACCTTCACGCGGTCGCCCTTCTTCACGACGTCTTCCGTCTTTTCAGTACGCCCGTGCTTGAGCTCGGAGATGTGAACGAGTCCTTCTGTGCCCGGCATGATCTCGACGAACGCGCCGAATGCAGTAGTGCTCTTCACAGTTCCTTCGTACGTCTCACCAATCACCGGCTCGGCTGTAAGCGACTGCACCATCTGGCGCGCGCGCTCCATCGCTTCACCGCCAACAGCGGCGATCGTAACGAGACCGGAATCGTCGACGGTAATTTCTGCGCCCGTCTCTTCCTGAATTCCGCGAATCGTCTTGCCCTTAGGACCAATGAGCTCGCCGATCTTCTCGGGATTGATGTTGATCGTCACGATGCGTGGAGCATACATCGACAGATCGGAACGGTGCGCCGGAAGCGCCTTGTTCATTTCGCCGAGAATGTGAAGGCGACCCTCGCGTGCCTGCGCGAGCGCTTCCTTCATGATGTTCAGATCGAGTCCCTGAATCTTGATGTCCATCTGAATGGACGTCACACCGGTTTCAGTTCCAGCAACCTTGAAGTCCATGTCACCAAGGTGATCCTCGGTTCCAAGGATGTCGGTGAGAATCGCGTACTTTGATCCTTCCTTAATGAGTCCCATCGCGACGCCTGCGACTGCTCCGCGAATTGGAACGCCTGCGTCAAACAGTGCGAGCGATCCGCCACAGATTGACGCCATTGAAGACGAGCCGTTCGACTCGAGAATATCCGAAACGATTCGAATCGTGTAGGGGAATTCATCGAACGCCGGCAGCACGCTTTGAATCGCACGCTCGGCGAGGTTTCCATGTCCAATCTCACGTCGGCTCGTGCCGCGCATCGGCCGAACTTCGCCGGTGGAGAATGGCGGGAAATTGTAGTGAAGCATGAACGACTTCGTCGATTCTCCGGCGGCGTCGATCGAGTCGAGTCGCTGGACGTCGTTTGCAGTCCCAAGAGTTATCGCCACGAGTGCTTGTGTCTGGCCGCGCGTGAAGAGCGCAGATCCATGTGCACGTGGCAGAACCGTAGTGTCGATCGTAATTGGACGAACTTCTTTCGGCCCACGACCGTCAACGCGCTTGCCTGAGTCGAGCACCTGCGAGCGCAGTGTGTTGTATTCGACATCTTCGAGAAGCGCTGCGATGTCTTTGCTGTTGTCGGGGAATTCACCGGCGAGCGAAGCAGCAATTTCTTTCTTCGCTTTTTCGACGCCCTGGACTCTGGTTGCCTTGTCGGCCTGGTTGATTGCTGTGCCGATCGCTTTTTCGCCAAGTGATTTCACTTTCGAAGCGATTGCTTCCGGCGGGGTCGCTTTGGTCCACGCCATTTTTTCGGTGCGGGCCGTCTTCAGCATTTCTTCCTGGATGCCGATGAGCTCCTTGATTCCGCCGTGCGCGACGGTGATCGCTTCGAGCACGTCCGCTTCAGGAACTTCGATCGCACCGCCTTCGACCATCATGATCGAATCGTTAGATCCGGCGACGACGATGTCCATGTCGCTGTACGGCAGCTGCTGGAATGTCGGATTGAGAATCCAGTTTTCCTGAACTCGTCCTACGCGAACTGCGGCGATCGGTCCCATGAATGGAATCTTCGATGAATTGATCGCGTATGATGCTGCGAGGAGAGCGATTACGTCCGCGTCATTCTCCTGATCCGCGGATACGACGTATATGAATACCTGGACTTCGTTCTTGAATCCTTCCGGAAACAGCGGGCGAATCGAGCGATCGATGATGCGCGCTTTGAGAATTTCCGTGTCGGCGGGACGTCCTTCTCGCTTGATGAATCCGCCCGGGATTTTTCCGGCCGCATATGCCTTGTCGCGATACTCGACGAGCAACGGGAAAAAATCGAGAGCGCTTTCTTTATCGCTGACTGTTACCGCTGCGAGAACCATTGTCTCGCCGTACTGGACTAGTGCTGAGCCTGACGCCTGCTTTGCCATGCGGCCCGTCTCGATGACGAGCTTCCTGCCCGCGAATTCGCGTTCAATGCGTTGCATTTCTTCCCTTCGTTTTCATAGAGAACACAAAACGCGCGGGCAGCACCATGCTCCCGCGCGTGTGACATCAGACCATCAGCTTAGTAACGGAGTCCAAGATCAGCGATGATCTTGCGATAGCTCTCGAGGTCGGTCCGCTTGAGGTAATCGAGCAGTCGTCTACGTCTGCCGACCATCTTGAGGAGTCCGCGGCGGCTGTGATGGTCCTTCGCGTGAGCGCGGAAGTGGTCGGTGAGGTAGTTGATGTTCTCTGTGAGAATCGCAACCTGGACCTGCGCCGAGCCGGTATCAGTGCCGTGCGTGCGGTACTTCTCGATCGTAGCTGTATTCTGAAATGCCATTGATGCTGTGCTCTCCGCGCGCCTTGCGCGCTGGTGTCTTTGAATCCCTGTAAGCCTTGAAAACTAAGCGACT
>DATLDN010000076.1:0-14328 GCA_035525855.1 Gemmatimonadaceae bacterium | reverse complement strand
ACATGGATTCGATCATGGTCGATCTCAAGCGGAATCCGAAGAAGTACATCAACCTTCGTATCTTCTAGTACTGCTTTCGGTTCGCTACGGTCGGGTGTGGGCGTCCCTGATCGTGAGCAAAATGACAGTTTGGCATTCACTGTTTTTATTGTGGTGGGTAGGCATCGGGACGCTCATGCCAAACTGCCATAACGCTCACACTCAGGGACACCGACACCCTCCCTCAACGCTCTGGTTTATCCCCAAATTTTTTAATAGTTACGTGCGCTTCGCGCGCGGTGCTAGTCGCACATACGGAATTTGCGGAGCTAATAAATGGGAATGGTCTGTACTCTTAAGAGAGTGAGCGGTGCGGAGGTCAAGGAGATCGCTGCCACGCCCGAGGCAGCTGTTGCGTTGCTCGATGACGATGCAGACAGCGAGTATCCGCTCGAAGATGTGCGCTTACCGGGATGCCTCGGTCTTTTTCTGCGGATGACGCCGATCAAGATTCAGCAGGTAGCACAGCGACCAGAGCGAGAAATTCCGGCGGCCGCGGTTATCGATCCGGACAGGTTTGAGATCGAGAAGGTTTGGGATGTCATCAACTACCTACTCACTGGAACGGCAACCGATGGCGACCTGCCCGCTTCGTTTCTGGTAAACGGCGGAACAGAGCTGGACGTTGAAGACGATGACACACACCTGCGGCTTCTCACGCCACAACAGGTGGACGAGATCGATCAGTACCTTCAGTCGCTTACTTTGGATGATCTCAGAGCGCGAGTCGACGTCGGCGATATGGTGAAGGCAAGAGTTCTAACCAAGCCAAAAGGAAATGACGGCTCGGGAAAACAGGCAGAGTTTGTAAACGGTGTGCTGAAAGAGCTCGAACAGCTCAAAACATTTATCGCGGGCACGCGTGAGAAATCGAATGGGCTGGTAGTAATGTTGAGCTAACTTCGCCCCGCGAATCGCTGATGAGGTGAAAAAAAAATCCCGCCCTAAGGCGGGATTTTTTTCAAGCCCTAAAGTTCTTACTGGAAGTTGTAGTTGACTCCGAGACGAATTTCGTAGACGTCGGAACGTCCAGCGGTCGGCTCGAAGGTGGAGTTGATGAACTGCTGGTTCACGATCTTCAGACGATAATTGGCCTTGCCCGTTGCATCCACGCCGGGGTTAGTCAAAATCTGACCGTTTCCGCCGAGAATGCGCTGGCCAATGCCCCAGTGCTTGTTCAGAAGATTGCCGAAGTTGACGATATCAGCTCTCAGCTGAAGGCTGTTTCTCTTGCCCACGAAATCGGTGAAGATCTCCTGTGCAAAGCTGAAGTCCAGGCGCTTCACCATCGGGAAGAACACGGCGTTTCTAACCGCATACTCACCGCGATGTTTGCTGAGATACTCGTCCTGCGCAATGAAGGCTTCCCAGGCTGTTGCCTGCTCCGCCGGCGTCACCGTGCGCGCCGTTCCGCAGAGGCTCGCCGCACACGAGAACTGTGCGAAGTTCATCTCAGAGACATCCCGCGGAATGTAAATGAGGTCGTTGGTCGCACCATCGCCGTTTAGATCGCCGGCATATGTGTAGCTGGTGTTTCCGTTGGTGTGAGCGTCGAAGAAGAAGGAAACTGTCGAGGCACCGAAGCTGAAGTATTCCTTGCGGTACGACGACGCCAGGAAGAATCTGTGGCCCGGCGAGTTTGCTGAATACGAGAGGCCGGGATTGTTTGGATCGTTCGACTGAGCATTTCCGTTCCATGAGCCCGACGCAACGCTGCCCGGATCGATCGTGTTCTTCGCAACACCGTAGTTGTACGCGGCCTTGATGAACAATCCGTTGCTGAACGGACGCTCGAGTGAGCCGCTTATGGTGTACGAGTAACCAACGTTCTGGTTCTTCATCACGATGTTACGAGCGACGACATTGCCCGCCGCATTGTTGATGCGGTTCTGGCACGGCGCCGGAGTAGGGCTGTTGCACGAAGTACCGACCCAACGGAGGCGGGTATCGGCCCCAGTAAACTTCGATTGGGCGGCAGGCAGATTGGCATTGATGTAGTAGACGCCGTTTCTGTCCTTGTTGTAAATCCACTCGGCAGTTCCGATAAGACCGAGCGGCAATCGCTGGTCAATTCCAAGGTCGGTCCGCCACAGCGCGGGGAACTTGAAGTTCGGATCTGTAAGCGCCAGCTCGTAGCTTGCCGCCGGTGCACCGGTGATCGTCGTTGGCTTGTAGCGGTTCGGATCGGGGTTGAACGGACGCGCCGTTGTACTCGAGAAATCATCGAAGCCGGTGAGCATTCCGGTATTGCCGATCTGGTTCGAGATCCACACATACGCGGGGCGACCGCTGAAAATGCCCGTACCGCCTCTCAACTGTGTTGAGCGATCGTTCCTCAAATCCCAGTTGAATCCAATACGCGGGGAAATTGTCCACTTAGCATCAGGCAGTTTTCCGCTGTTGTACTGAACCGTATTCCCATCCTCGTCACGCCACGAAAGCTTGTCAGCATTCGGATTGTCGAGAGCGGTGTTCCCAAACGAAGGTACGTCGGCACGGACTCCAAGATTGAACTTCAGGTTCGGCATGGCCCGCCAGTCGTCCGCAAGGTAGACGCCACCGTATTTCACATCGAGCGGCTGATTAGGCTTGTCCTGGCCAGGGATGTTGTTGTATCGAACCTGGAATCGATTCAGTGTAATTGGCGCAACTGTTCGGTTGGGATTCGCAAGATATCCGTTCGCGTCTGTATAAAAGTCCGCGAGCGAGTTGTACACGTATACGCTCTGCGAGCCGGAGAAGAACGTGTTGTCGGAGTGGTACTTCTCGAAGTTGAATCCAACACTGATATCGTGATTCTTCGTGTACTTCGTGAGATTTTCCTGAGCCTGCCAGGTGTTGTAGTACAAAAGGTTGTTCGGCGTGAACGGCTCAAATCCGAACGAGGTATAGGTCAATCCCGCTTCCTGAATGTCGACCAACGGAAAGAACTGCCCCTTTGGAAGGCGACTTTCATTCTGTCGCGTGTAGCCCACAAGCAGATTGCTCGACATGCTGTTTGGCAGCGTCGCGTTCCACTCGCCGATAGTGGACTCGATGTTCTCCAACATCCCGTAGTTCGAATTGGAGAAGTTCAGCGAATTTGAGTTCGTTCGTCTGTTGCCAAGGTTGCCGAGCGAGTTCGAGTTCGATTCGAGAATGTCCGATCTCGAATCGAGGTGATTGTATCTGAGGAGGAACTTGTTCGAGGCGTTGAGATTGAAATCGAGCTTGCCGAGGAAGCGTCTGGCCGGAGTCTCGTTGTTGTATCCCTGATACGGGCCGGGATCATAGTTGAATTTGGAATTCAGGAACGCGGAAAGTGCATCGAGGTCTGAGGCTTTAACTCTCGTCACGTTACCAGCGACGGTCTCTGTTCCGGTGTTTGCTCTAAAGGTAGTGCCCGGCTGTGTGAGAGGCTCATCCTCGAGGCTTGCAAAGAAAAACAATCTGTTGCGAATAATCGGGCCACTGACCCACCCGCCGAGAAGATGCTGCTTGAACTTACCCGGGTCGAACGTGAGATCGCCCGCCTTGGTTCCTACGAGTCCAGGCTGACGCCAGTTGTAGCCAATTGACCCTGCAAAATTGTTAGAGCCCGATCGTGTGACCGTGTTGATGTTTGCGCCTACGAAGCTGCCCTGTCGTACATCGAACGGAGCGATGTTGATCTGCATCTGTTCGATGGCAGCAAGCGAGATCGGCGCGACGTTCGTTCTGTCACCGGGCTGGCCACCGAGTCCAAATGAATTGAACACCGAGCCATCGACCGTAATGTTGTTCAGCCGTCCATCCTGCCCCGCCATCGTGCAGCCTGTGGAAACGGAGCATCCACCGGACTGCGGTGTCAGGCGGACGAGAGCTTCGAGTCGTCCAGAGACCGTCGGCAGAGTGGCGAGCGCCTGGCGCGTAACCGTTGTGGCTGCGCCTGTTCTCGAGGGGTTGATGATCTGATCGCCGGAGGCGGTAATGGTAACTTCACCGAGAGCGACTGCAGCTTCGCGCATGGTGAAGTTCACTTCGGTCGTCTGACCGAGCGTTACCCAAACATCGCTCTCCGACTGTGCCTGCAAACCGATTGAAGCCGCCGAAACCTTGTACGGCCCGCCGACCCGAACGCCGGCGATGGTGGCTCTTCCGTCCTCGCGAGTGCGACCCTGATAAAGAGTTCCGGATGGTGTGTGAACGGCAGTGATGCGGACGTTGGAGCGGGGATTCCCCGAAGGGTCCTTAGCCGTTACGGTGATGTTTCCATTTGTTACGCTTTGAGCCAGCAGTGGTGCACCGGCGAGGCAAGAAAAGAATACCGCAAATGCGGCGATCAACGAACGCTTTCGATGCATACGATGGACTCCTGTGCGAGCGGACTACGGGATGGGGTAACGTGGACTCGATGTCACGAACTTCGAAAACGCCAAAACATTCAGCGCGAAAAACGCGGACGGGTGAGTTGGACGCGACTAAGCTACAGGCGGGTCATGGGTGCGGCAAGCGGAATTTTGCTTGCTCACACACGGCGAAACGCAAATGATACAATCACGCTCCGTTGCTTCGCCCGATCGTCAGGTAGTAGACGGGAATCCCGAGTAAAATTCCACCCAGAACGCCGAGGGTAGCCATTCGGCTGGAGGGATCCACCACGGCATTTCCGAGGAGCATCACGGTCGAAATTATGAAAAGCGCCGGCACGATCGGATAAAGCGGAACACGATAAGACGGATTATACCCCGGCCGTTTTCTCAAAACAAAAACGGACGCGACGGCGAGCGCATAGAACGGAACGATGGCCGTGACAAAAGCATCGGCGAGCTGCTCGAACGTTCCGGCAAGAACGAAGAGAACGGCGATAATCGTCACCACGGCAATGGAAACGAAAGGCGTCCGGTAACGAGGATGAACTTTCGCCATCGGAGCGAACAGCATCCCGTCATCCGCCATCGCAAACAACACTCTCGGACCCGTGAACATGGACCCATTCAACGTTCCAAAGGTCGAGATCATCACTACCGTCGCGACGAAAGCAACACCACCCGTTCCCATCACCCGCTGGGCGACGTCTGCGGCAACAAGCTTCGAGTGACGAATCTCTTCAATTGGCATCACAGCCAGATACGCCATGTTCGCGATCAAATAAATCGCAATAATAGCGAGCGTGCCGCCAATTAAAATTCGCGGAAGATTCCGCCTCGGATTGGTGACTTCTCCCGCGACAAAGCTTACATCGGCCCACCCGTCGTAAACCCACAGCACGGAAACAAGCGCCAAGCCGAATTTCGCAATCGAAAAACTTCCTGGTGGCGCGACGGGGGTGTAATAACCCCCCGTGCGAGGAAGCCCGATTGCAAACGCACCGACAATGATCGCCGCAAGTCCGGCAACCTTTCCGATGGTGGTGATGTTCTGCACAGTCGAAGCGGTGCGAACGCCAACGTAATTGCTGATTCCCGCAATGAGAATTGCGGCCGCTGCGACGTAATGAACGTACGCGCTATAAGGCGCAACACTCGGATCGTGTCCGGTTACACGAACGAAGTATTCAGCGAAAGTCGTAGAGATCGCGCCAAGTGCGGCGGCGCGAATCATTACAAGCTCCGACCATCCGAACAAAAATGCAGCGAGCCGACCCCACCCTTCACGGATGAAAACGTAAACTCCGCCGGTCTGCGGGAATGCTCCAGCCACTTCCGCCAGCGTTAGCGCGCCACAAAGCGCAAAGAGTCCACCAATTACCCATATCGAGAGGAGCGGCCCCGGACCGGGAAGCTTGTCGGATAGGCCGGCGGGCGAACGAAAAATTCCCGAGCCGATTGTGGAGCCAATAAGAATTGCAACTCCGCTCCACACGCCGATTCTGCGCGGAAGCAATCCCTGCTCCGCGCTTGTAGCGAGTCGCTCTGTCGCTTCATCTATGGGAATCGCCATTGGGGAACGCTACTGCAAAGGCTACTGGGCCGCGAGTAGCTTTGTCGCATGAGCCGACAGTCCGCTGACATAATCTTCTGGATCGCCGTGGTCGCGTGCATCATCGCGCAGCTCGGTGTTTTCAGAGCGGAATTCTTTCGACCGAGAAAGATGGAATCGTCGCAGAGCGAGCTTCGGCATTCTTCACGAGTGACCGAGATATTGTTCGCGGTAATACCGGCAATCGGGCTGGCCGGAATTCTTACCGCAACCTGGTTCGCACTTCATTGATATTGCTTCGCCGCCTTTCGTATGTGACGCTTGCGCTCGCATACCTTCAAATAGTATTTGGGGCGATAGTCCGGATAACCGGCTCCGGGCTTGGTTGCGGCAACCATTGGCCGGATTGCTACGGATCATTTGCACCGACGGAACGCGGGCTTGGATTACTAATCGAGATCTCGCATCGGTACGGCGCCGCAATTCTTTCCACAGCAGTTTTTGTTTTTGCGATCGTTGCCTCCGTGAAGCGCGACGAACGCGGTGTGGGCGGCCCGGGTGGAGTTTTACGAGCAGCACTAGCTGCTGCGGGACTCGTCGTTTGCGCTGCTCTGCTCGGCGCTGCAACTGTAAAGCTCGAGCTGAATCCGGCGCTTATCGTGTCTCATCTCGCAATCGCGATCTCACTGCTTGGAGTTTTGTCCGTCGCAGTAATTCGCACTGGGGGCTTTGGCGCCCAGTCGAATTTGGGCGGATCGTCCGATCGCACTTCACGCGCGGCCATGGTCGCTGTCGCACTCGGCGCATTTACACTCGTACTCGGCGCTTTGACCGCGAACATTCCTTCGGCACCGGTCGCTTGCGGAGGTTTCCCGTGGTGCCGGACCGTAAATGCAGGTGGGACACCGCTTGTCATACAGATAATTCATCGAACGGTGGCGTTTTTGCTCTTTGGGCATCTATGGGGTGTTTCAATGGCTCTGCCTAAGCGAAACGAGCCGCGCGTCCTCGTGGTCGCGGCGAGACTCGCGTTCGGACTGGCGATACTACAGATCCTGATCGCGGCAGCTATGGTCGAGATGCATTTGCCTCTGGTGTTGCGATCGCTTCATCAAGCGACGGGAACTCTCGTGTGGCTGGCAATCTGCGTTTTCGCTGGATTGTCGCGCGTCGCTTCGCCGCAGCGATCTGCTGCGCGGGCAAACCTCGTGGTTGAACCCGCATGACCAGCGTTTCCGCAGTCGCAGCGACTAACACCAGTCTCGCGCGCGACATGGTGACGCTTACCAAACCGCGCATCGTCATTCTACTTCTTCTGACGACTGTCGCTCCGATGTATGTCGCGGGAACTCCTACTATCGGATTGCTGCTGATCGTCATCGTCGGCGGATATTTGATGGCGGGCGGAGCGAACGCTGTGAACATGTATCTCGATCGCGACATCGATGATCGAATGGCGCGAACACGACTTCGTCCAATTCCAAGTGGACGGATGAGCGGCCGATCCGTACTGGCGTTTGGTGTTGCTCTCGCAACGGCAGCGACATTCCTGCTCGGCATGTTCGTGAATCTTCTCACCGCTGCGCTCGCGCTCGGTGGATTTTACTTCTACGTCTACATCTACACCCGCTGGCTCAAGCGATCGACACCACACAACATCGTGATCGGCGGCGCCGCTGGAGCATTCCCTCCCCTCGTCGGATGGGCGGCGATGACGGGGCGAATCGATCTGATCGCGGTGTATCTGTTTCTCGTTGTGTTTTATTGGACGCCTCCGCATTTCTGGGCTCTCGCACTTCTCAAGCAGCGCGACTATGGGAAGGCCGGGGTGCCGATGGCGCCACTCGTTTGGGGTGAGCGCGAAACGATGAGACAGATGTTATGGTATGCGATCATTCTCATCGCACTTAGCATTTTGCCAGTGACATTTGGCGCGCTTGGAATCATCTACTTCATTTCCGCGGCAATCCTCGGCGGCATTCTTCTATTTGGATTGATCCGGATGATGCGCGCCACTCAGTGGACTGCACCGGCATGGTGGGTCTACAAGTACTCACTTCTCTATCTCGCTCTTCTATTCGTCGCGATGGCGGTTGACCGTAAGATTTCGCTTTAATGGCTGAAGTCGCGGCAAAAAAGCGGCTGCCATCACCGAAACCGCTTGCCGCGCTCGCTCCACGAGTCCGGCCGCATGCGCCGCGTCTCCTTGCTGCGTTTGCCTGTCTTCTCCTGAGCGTTGCCATTGCGCTCGCGTTTCCTCAAATCGTTCGTCGTCTCCTCGATGCAGCCTTCGTTTCTGGAAACGCTGCGCAGCTGAATCAAATCGCGGTGTCGCTGCTTGCACTGTTCGCGCTTCAGGCAGTGCTGAATTACGTCCAGGTTTATCTGATCACGATGACATCGGAGCGGATCGTTGCTGAATTGCGGCGAGATCTCTTCGCGCATCTGATCCGATTATCGCCGGGATTTTTCACAGAGCAGCGCACAGGTGAGCTGACGAGTCGTCTATCTGCTGACACCGCCGTTTTACAGACGGTGATCAGCTACAATCTCTCGGAGTTTGCGCGGCAGTCGTTGTTTTTGATCGGTGGAGTCGTTCTTCTGACGATGACTCATCCGACACTCGCCGCGACAACACTTGCCGTAGTTCCGATTGTTGTGGGTGCCGCATTCTTCTTTGGCCGAATGCTTCGTCGTGCGAGCACGGGTGTTCAGGACCGAATCGCCGAGGCGACAGGGACAGCGGAGGAAGCGTTCTCGCAGATTCGAACCGTTCAAAGCTTCACTCGCGAACCTGAGGAGACACGACGTTACACCGCGCACATGGCGCACGTGATTGCTGCAGCGATGGATCGTGCAAAGATTCGCGCTGCGTTCTTTGGGATTCTTACCTTCTGTGCATTCGGTGCAGTCGTAGCGGTGTTATGGCAAGGTGGTCGGCTCGTACTCGGTGGCGCACTCACTGCCGGCGCACTCGTTTCATTTCTTCTCTACGCGTTGTATGTCGCCGGCGCAGTCGGCTCGCTCGGCTCATTGTTCGGTGCTTACTCCGAAGCAGTTGGAGCAGCGCGCAGAACGCTCGATCTGCTCAACACCGAGTCGTCGATTGCTGAGCCACTGCAGCCCACGCCATTGGTGAAGCCGGTGCGAGGTGAAGTCGAGCTCGATCATGTGACTTTCCGATACGCGCAGTCGCTTCCTGACGTGCTCATCGATGTGTCACTTCGGATTGGCGCGGGGGAAGTAGTTGCACTCGTGGGTCCGAGCGGCGCGGGTAAGACGACGATCGCGGCGCTCATTCCGAGATTCTGGGATGTTACAAGCGGAACGATTACGCTCGATGGACACAATGTTGGTGAGCTTGCGCTGACGGATCTTCGCGGTGCGATTGGAATTGTTCCGCAGGAGCCAACGTTGTTCAGCGGAACGATTCGCGAGAACATTGCATATGCGCTGATTCAGGATGGAAAGAGTCCGCCTGAAGAAGCGATTCGCGCCGCTGCGTCGGCGGCGCATGCGAGCGAATTCATAGACAGGTTGAACGACGGTCTCGATACGCTCGTTGGCGAGCGCGGAATAAAACTTTCAGGCGGTCAGCGTCAGCGCCTCGCGATTGCGCGGGTGTTTCTAAAAAATCCTTCAGTGGTAATTCTCGATGAAGCGACGTCGAGTCTCGACAGTGAGAGCGAGCGGCTTGTCGAACAGGCAATGCAGAAACTTTTGCAGGGTCGCTCGACGCTAATTATTGCACATCGGTTGAGCACCGTGCAGCGAGCTGATCGTGTCGTTGTAATCGATCGCGGTCGGATCGTCGAGGAAGGAAGTCATGCGGATCTGCTCGCCAGAGAGGGCGTGTACTCTCGTTTGTTCAGGGGACAGTTCCGCGACCGGGAGGATAGCGCAGTCTTCACCTGATCATCGATTGGGCCCGCTACATGCAGCCGTTCCCGCGAACCTTCACTCTCTGAAAATCATGATTACTCGAATCGCAATTCTTGTTACTGCAGGCGCTTTAATCGCCGTGCCGGCCAGTGCACAGAACGCAGGTACTGTGGAGCTTGGACTAGACGCAGGCGTTTCGATTGGATTGGGAGACAATTCCTCTACAGTTATTCGTTTTCCGGTGCAAGCGTTTCGCGCTGGCTTCTTCGGCAGCAGGACTCTCTCACTCGAGCCCAAAGTCGGACTCACAACTCTTACAGGAGACGGAGGATTCACAGCGTACAACGCGGAGCTCGGAATTCTTTTTCATTACTATGGGCGGCATCGGTACGACCTCTTCCCTCGCCGAATGCCGTACAGCGCGGTTTATCTGCGTCCGTTCGCAGGTATTCAAGGCGTTTCAAACGACGACGGGCCGGATACGAAAAGTGAAACATTGGGGGCAGGTGTTGGCGTCAAGTTTCCCCTCGCCAATCGTCTCGCGAGCCGGTTCGAGGTCAACTTCGCCCATCACTTCGTGAACGATGACACGTTCGGTGAGGGCGAGGGCTTCAATGTTCTCGGGCTTCTGGCGGGGTTGTCCTTCTTCTTTCGGTAACGCCTCTCAGGATACTTTGGGCCTGCCGGTTTTTGCTGATTCCGGGGCAGGCGCAGGAGCTGGTGCTGCGTTCTCGCCCGGCAACTTCATCGAAGCATTCGTAGAGCCGCCCGCAGCTACGGTCACGGTCTGATCAACGAAACCGAGCACGGGGTGCCACGCACGCAGGTGATACGTGCCGGGCGGAACACCGTCGATCGAGAAATCCCCAGCCTTTCCGCTCGTCGCGAAGTACGGATGATCCAGAACAATCACATACGCCCGTGACCATGGATGTAGCTCGCATGTAACCTCGAGCTCGGCGGGTTTTGAAAGAAGTTTGTCGAACGGCACCACCTGACCGTTGTCGTTGAACGGCGCGAATGCTGCGAGCTGCCCGGTGCGTACGTCGACGATCCGGTCGTTGTGCATAGCAACATCGGCGCTGATGACATTCAATGTTCCGCCGGTTGTCACGGCCTGAACTCGTGGAATCATCACGCAGTCTTCGTTCTCGAGCTCGAATCGTCTCTCGATAGGCAGCGGCTTCCCTTCACGAATGTCGGTAAGCCAGACAATCGCGCCCGAAACGCGGTTCCCACTTCGCTCGACACGATGGTCGATTACCGACGTCCCGCATCCGGTTTGATCGGGGCTGAGCTGGATGACTGTATCGGCTGGAAAAACCCCATCGTACTCCACGACGCCGGTGATTCTTCCGCCTGACGCAACGGAGACCGCACGATACGGTTGCGCCGGCACTGCCACCACTGACGCGCGTGGCGCTACGTCGCCTTCCTTTTTGCTTTTCGGTTGTGCGGCCGACGCGGGCTTGTCATTCGAACAGGCGCCCGAGAGCATCAGGCCGGCAAATGCTCCGAGCGCAATAAAACTTCGATTCATTTATGTGAGTTTCTGAGATTGCGCTGGTATAGGGGCAAGTCTCGCGCCGAGGGAGGCACGAAAAGAAATCAAGACGGCACCGAGATCCAGAGAGATAACCCGGCGAGTATTCGGTCAACAGTTCTCGGCGATCAGCTTTTGGGTAATGAGTGGTGGGAACTCATGACTGACAACCCGCTAGCTGATTGCCGAGAACTATTGACCGAATACTCGCCGGGTTACCTCTGTGGCTCTCGGTGTCGTCTCTACTTACGCGCGTAGACTCTCTTCCCACCGATCCAGGTCGATAGAACACGAGTCTGAAGAATTTCTGTGGCGGGCACCTTCATGATGTCGCGATCGAGCACAACGAAGTCAGCGTACTTGCCGGTCGAGAGCGACCCCATGTCATTCTCCTGAAACGCCGCGTACGCGGGCCACGCAGTCATCGACTTGAGCGCTTCCTCGCGCGTCATCACCTGATCGGGATACCAGCCACCCGCAGGCCAATTGGTCGCATCCTGCCGAGTGACCGCTGAATGAAACGAGATCAGCGGATTCACTTCCTCGACTGGAGCGTCACTGCCATTTGGAATTATCACTCCTGTATTAAGCAGCGACCGCCAGGCGTACGCGCCGCGAATGCGCTGCGGACCAACACGGGCCTCCGCCCATCGCATGTCACTCGTCTGGTGACTTGCCTGCATCGACGGAATAACACCGAGCGTCTTGAACCGTGGAATGTCCTCGGGCGAAACAACCTGTGCGTGCTCGATTCGGAAACGGTGATCGTTCCTGGGAACTTTCTTCAGCGCGGCCTCGAACGCATCGAGCGCAACACGATTTCCGCGATCACCAATTGCATGTGTGTTCACCTGAAAGCCCGTCCGCAATCCAGTTTCCGCCACCTGCTGGAGATGTTCGGGAGAGCTGACGAGCAATCCAACATTTCCGGGATCATCGGAATAAGGAGCGAGGAGCGCAGCACCACGCGAGCCGAGCGCACCGTCTGCGTATGTCTTGATTGCGCGAATCCAGATGTGACCGTTGTACAAGCCACTCTTTGGGCCGCGGGACGTGTAGTACGCAACGTCGCGCGCGTTGTCCGACACCATCACGTACGCGCGCAGACTGAATTGATTGTTCCGCGCAAGCGATTCAAAGATGTCGATCGCGCTCTTCGACTCGCCGGCATCGTGGAGACCGACTAGTCCCCACTTGTTGCATTCAGCGATTGCGTCAACTGTTGCATCGCGCAGAGTCGCCGTCGGTGAGTTTGGAACAGCGCGACGAATCAGTCCCTGTGCATTGTCGACGAATACACCCGAAGGGTCACCATTCGGAAGACGGATAATTCGTCCACCTGCAGGATCCTTTGTCGCTGCAGTGATTCCAGCCAATCGCATCGCGGCTGCATTTGCGAGAAGCGCGTGACCGTCGATTCTCGAAAGGACAACCGGAATGTTCGGAGTAACGCGACTGAGTGCCTCGTGCGTAGGGAAATTTTTTACCGGCCAGAGATTCTGATCCCAGCCGCGCCCTTGAAGCCATTCGCCCCGTTTGATCGTCGGAACGCGCGCAACAACACGCCGGATTACTTCCTCATAAGTCTTTGAGCCTGCAAGCGCGACGTTTCGCAGTGATGTCGCCAGCCCGAGCAGATGCGCATGAGCGTCAACCATTCCGGGAATGACAGTTTTTCCCTGCACGTCGACTATTCGTGTGGACGGTCCCGCAAGGGCCCGCGCTCCCGAATTCGATCCAACGTAAACGAGTCGGCCCGCACGCACTCCAAACGCAGACGCGGATGGATGCGCGGGATCAACGGTGTAGATGTTGGCGTTGACCACGATGAGGTCAGGTTTCTGAGCGGCCGCACTGTTCGTTGAGAGCAAAATGACGGCGCTGAGCGCGAGCGCAGTACGCAAATTGGTAAGAATTGTCATGCTCGATTTTGACGTGATGTAGAACGCTACGCCAGAGCCCCGGCAACCGGGTAGAGTGATCGGTAACTTGAAACGGTGAATTCGCGACGGTTGTACCGCGTGAGTGCTGCTATCGGCCTTTCGGCGACGGGTTGTCTACACGTTCCCGCAGTGTCACGGACGCCCACCGAGATATGGGCGATCATCGGAGAATCGTCCGAGCTGAACGGGACAGTTCCGTTCACGGCGATCGCTGATACGTGGATCGCGCTCGACACGATCAGTTTCCGGCCGACAATCATCTCGCGCGCGCATAACAACAAGCCTGAAAATCGTCTCGCTGTTGTCACGACGTTGCAGGGCGGACGCTATCATCCGGATGTCGTACGTGCGCTTGGTGAGGGACCGGAAGTGCTCGCGACAGCTGCAGGCGCCACAATGTCATTGCTTGCCTCGGCTGGTGCGGAAGGATTGCTCGTCGATGCGCAAGAGATGACCGGGCAGGATCGTCAAAGCTTCGCTGATTTCGTGCGCGCATTCGCTGATTCAGCTCGCGCGCATTCGATCAATCAAATTGGAATCGTCATTCCGGCGAACGACAGCATTGCGTACCCTGCGGAACCGCTCGTTCGCAGTGCGGATTTTCTCGTCGTTCGACTTTTCCCGGAGCACGGAGTTGGAACTCCACCGGGTCCGATCGTTTCAGTCCCGTGGCTCGCGCGAAGACTCGGCGCTCGCGCATCACAAGTTGGTGTTACTCGAATTGTTGCGGGAATTCCTGCCGATGGAGTGCTTTGGACTCGTGAGTCCGCGCGACGTGTGAGCTACGCGGAAGCGGTGCGTCTCGCTCAAAGTGCGGGCACAACCTTCACACGCGATCCATCCTCGAGAAATCTCCACGCGACTTCAACACGCGATGGATGGGAAATCTGGATGGTCGATCACGAAGCGATCGATGCGTTGATTGCCGAGGCGAGACGCTTCGGTGTTACGAGGTTTGCTTTGTTTGGCGTCGATGGTGGGGATCCAGTTCTATTCCGGTAACGCCCCGAGTGGGAGAGTTGGGGGATAATGAAGGAGAAC
>DATLDN010000049.1:0-18537 GCA_035525855.1 Gemmatimonadaceae bacterium | reverse complement strand
CACCCGCGGAACGGAGCGGCGTCGTCAGCTTCACACTCGATGATGTCCATCCGCACGACCTGGCTACGATTCTGGATGGAGAGGCGGTCTGCATTCGCGCGGGACATCACTGCGCCCAGCCGCTCATGCGGCGCCTCTCGCTCCCCGCGACGGCCCGCGCGTCGTTCTATGTCTACAATGATGAGAGCGACATCGACGCTCTTGTCGATGGTGTTCTGAAGGCCAAAGAGGTTTTCAGTGGTGTAAAGACTAGTTGACATAAAGACAAGCATGCTTTACACTATCCTCCATTCTACCTGATGGAGGATCGCAATGCGGTTCCACCCCGACGCCTCTCGAACCACTGATAATCGGCTCCAATACGTCCTGTGCGCCGTCTGGATCCTCTCAGATTTCGCCGCACGCTGATCATGGTCCTGGCTCTGGTCCAAGTCGCCCGGCAACGCTACCAGTGAAGAACCAGCTCCGGGTCCTGCGCGCCGAGCGCGATTGGAGTCAGGGTGAGCTGTCGGATCGGTTGGGCGTTTCGCGGCAGACAGTGAACGCGATCGAGACCGGACGATACGATCCCAGCCTTCCCCTCGCGTTTCATATCGCGCGTCTGTTCGCGCGGCCGATCGAAGACATTTTTCATCCTGATCCGCCTGTTGCAACGGACGGCTCCTGACTGGCCAGCAGTAGTCAGCAGTTAGTCAGCAGTCAGAAGTGTTCGGATATATCTTGGTTTATGGCCGCATCCAACCGTTCTGCGGAGGTCTCTGCTCTCTACCAGGAGATGATCCTCGATCACTATCGTCGCCCCCGAAACAAGGGCGAGCTCGAAGGAGCGACGAAATCCGTGATCATGAAGAATCCCCTGTGTGGAGATGAGGTCGCGCTGCACGTCTTAATGGAAGGCGACAAAGTCTCCGACGTTCGATTTTCCGGGCGAGGGTGCTCGATCTCTCAGGCATCGGCTTCGATGATGACGCAGCTCGTGAAAGGAAAGTCCGCCGGGGAAATCGAAGAGCTTCGCATGACGTTCCGGGATATGGTCATGGGATCTACCGACGGGACAAACGAAACGGAGACAGCGCCACTTGGGCCGCTTCGGGCGTTGAGCGGTGTGTCGCGATTTCCCGCACGCGTGAAATGCGCGCTGCTGGCATGGAATGCGCTCGAAAGTGCAATTGTGGGCGCGGCCGCCGGGAACTCGCGCTGAGGTAACGAGAGAGAGCTGCATGCTGAGTGGACTGCGAAACGTTCGCGCCGTAGGTGCCGGATTCATTTTGTGCATGACTGCATCGACACCTGCATTTGCGCAGTCCCGCAATCGCACCGATTCAGTGGACGCGAGAGACAAAGCCGCTCGCATGCTCACCTGGTTCGAGCGTGTTCGCAAAGCAAATCTGCCTGTGAAGTTCGGCGACCCGGGCCGTCCCTGCGATGCGCGGATTGGCCGGTTTTGTCAGATGAACGACACCGACGACGATAAGAAAGTACCGAAGGAGCCAAAACCGATTCACGAAGCGCGTGAAGCGCTGCTTCGGACGCTCGACAGTGCATCCGCGCGCTCTCCGAAAGATGATTGGATCATCGGGCAACGAGTTCGATATCTGATCGAGGCCGGCCGTGATACAGCCGCGATGCGAGTGGCTGACTCCTGTCAGGGCACGACGTGGTGGTGTGACGCGTTGAAGGGACTCACTTATCACGAGGCAGGAGATTACGCAGCGTCCGACAGCGTATTCCATGCGGCACTTCGTGAAATGCCGGAAAAAGATCGCTGCCGGTTTACCGACATCTCGGTTCTTCTGAACGAAGCGCAGCGAAAGCGTTTCGGAAAAGTCGGATGCGGAAGAAATGAGAATCTGGCGGCGCGTCTCTGGTGGCTGGCCGACCCATTCCTAGCGCTTCCCGGTAACGACAGGGAAACCGAGCACTACGCTCGGCAAGTAATGACGCGAATTCTCGACGGCACCCGCAATGCGCACTCGATGCAATGGGGCGACGATATGCGCGAGATGATCGTGCGGTATGGCTGGCAGCGATACTGGTCGAGAGCTCCGGGAAATTCATTCGACCCATTCGGTGGCCCCGTGACCGGTCATGAAGCGGCGCCGAATTATCACTTCTTCCCCGCTACGACTAAGGTCGATTCTGTCACTGATATCGATGAATCGACGTGGAACTTCAAAGATCGTTACTCGGAGGAACGTTACTCGCCGAGCGTTGCAGCGAATTTTGGAGACTTCGAGGGGCAGGTCGCACTGTTCCGCCGCGGTGATTCAGTGCAGGTGGTCACTGCGTATGATCTGACGCCGGACACGACGTACAACGGTCCGGAGGTTCACACCGCATTAGTGCTGCAGCGAAACGAAAGTGAAGCTCCATTGATATCGCAAGCCACCACGCCGCGCGGGTGGTTCTCACTCACCATGAGCTCGACGCCGAGGTTGTTGAGTCTCGAGAGTTGGAATGCGGAGAAGAAGCGCGGTGGGCGCCTGCGTCGCAGCATTTGGCTTCCCCCGCTCGCGCCGGGGAGTGTTGGTGTGTCGGACATTCTGATGTTCGACGCATCAGGGGGAGACGTGAACGATCTCTCTGGTATCCTTCCGGTCGCCCTTGGGACAACAGCTCTCAAACCGACGAAAAAACTCGGTTTGTATTGGGAGACATACGGTGTTGCGCGTCAGGACAGCGCTTTACCGGTGAGCCTCACACTGTCGCGCATCTCGAGCGGGCTGCGAAAGCTTGTGGAGTCGATCGGCCTCGGGAAGCAGAGTACGCCAATGAGTATTGCATGGCGCGAGACGCCCGTCATGGGTGGGCTTGCTACACGCTCCGTTGTTCTCGATTTGTCGTTGATTCCGCGCGGGCGCTACAAGCTGAAGCTGGAGCTTACACCGAAGAATGGGGCGCCAATAACGAGCTCACGGATAATCGAGATTTTGTAATAGAGCTACGGGATTGCGGACATCGACATTAACCCGTTGGGTAATGGGTCAATGGTTCTCGGCCTTCCGCTTGCGAGTAGTGAGTGGTCGGTAAAACCCAACGCTCAAAACCCGCCAGCTGATTGCCGAGAACCATTGACCCATTACCCAACGGGTTTCAGTTGGTAGTCGAGAATCTTTCTCGCACATAATAAAGTAGCGTTCCGACAACTAGCCCGATTGCGTATCCATACGGAATTCCACTCGCGATCAATCCGACGAGCAGGACAATAAAAAAACTTCCAGCATCCGAAGCCTCGCCGCGAATGAATCGCATGAGCGCGAGCGCCTCGAAGAGCAACAACACCCCCAGCACCGGCAGAGGGAAAACCTCCACGACCTGTTGAAATCCCGCAGCGAAGAAAAGACCGATCACGAGAAAGATCGATCCGTAAATGATCAGCGAGCCGCCGGTTCGCGCACCGAAAGTGTAATGTCCCGCGAGACCGCCCGAACCGTGACACGTCGGTACCCCACCAAACCAGGGATTCACGAGATTCATCGCCGCGTACGTGAATGAAAGTTTCCGCACCGTGATGTGTCGCTCCGGAAATAAATCCTCTGCAATCTGCCGAGTGGCGAGTATTGAATTGCCGAGCGAGAGTGGAATCTGCGGAATGGCGAGTAGCACGAAGCCACTCACCATGCTCTCGAGCGAAATGGTTTGTACACGAGGCAGCGAGAATCCTACGCTCGATGCAATTGCAGACGAATCGAGCTTGAACACAATCGCGTAAACAATTCCAACACCAATCGCGAACAATGCCGGAGGAAAACGCCGGTTACCAAAGAACGCGATGATCGAGAGAAACGCGACTGCCGCGAGAACGTAGCCGCGCACGCCATCCTGCTGCACGTATTTCCCGAGTGCCAGCGTCGCGAGCTGGAGACCGAGCCCAAGCTGCAATCCACGCACGACAGCGCGAGGTACGACTCGCGCCAGCCAGTCAATCCCGCCAGTGATTGTAAGAATCAACATGGCAATTCCAATCGCCAGCCCGCCACCGTAAAGAACATCTGGAGCGATGTGCTGAGTAATCACGATCACAGCGACAGCCTTGAGCGGCTGCACTGGAATTGGCATTCGATATGTAAGGGCGGTGAAAAATTGCATGAGGCCGAACATCACCAACACGCTCGCGCTGTGAAGTCCGGCAGCGAGAATCATCCCCACGACGAGCGGAAGATCGGTTCCGATATCGCCGAAAGCCCCTGCTAATTCGTTGCGGTCGAAGCGCAAGTGCGAACGTTCGGGCTGGGGAATCACTCTATATTGTACGGTTCGATTAATGACGACACTACATGACTGATTACACGATTGAAATCGACAACGTCGTAAAACGATACGCGGAACACGTTGCGGTCCGCGATCTGTCATTGCGCGTTCCGCGAGGTTCCGTGTACGGACTGCTGGGCCCTAACGGCGCAGGAAAGACTACGACAATCCGGATGATCCTCAACATCATCGCACCCGATGAGGGCTCGATCCGGATACTTGGCGTTCCATCCAACGATCAAAGAATCACCGATCGCATTGGATATCTCCCCGAAGAACGTGGCCTCTATCGCAAGATGCAGGTGCGCAGAGTGCTGAGGTTTCTCGCGGAGCTCAAGGGAGTCCCGCGCGCAACCGCCGACGAACGGATTTCGGAGTGGTTGGAGCGGCTCGACCTCAAAACGGCCGACAAGGATTGGGGACTTTCAAAGATCGACGAGCTTTCGCGTGGAATGCAGCAGAAGGTGCAATTCATCGGAACGCTTCTTCATGATCCCGATCTCGTGATTCTCGATGAGCCCTTCAGCGGACTCGATCCGATCAATGCTCAGGCGCTCAAGGATACGATTATCGACCTCAAGCGCCGCGGAAAAACCGTGATCTTCAGCACTCACATCATGGACAATGCCGAGCGTATCTGCGATTCCGTTTGCATCATCGCAAAGGGTGTCAAAGTTCTGGACGGCGAAATCGCGGCGATCAAGGAATCGACCGGCTCGCGCAATATTGCGTTGTCGCTCGATGGCGTCCCGTCGAATGGAATTGGCGAAATTCTTTCAGATCGCAGTCTTGTGCAGCGAGTGGATGATTCGAACCGATACTTCGAGATCGAGCTGGCAAAAGACGCGAATCCCCAGGAGTTGCTGCATCGACTGATAAATGCTGGTGCCGTAGTGCAGCGCTTCGAGCTCGTTCAGCCGTCGCTGCATCAGATTTTCCTCGAGCGTGTCGGTGCGCGCACTCGTGCGCCCGGTGATGCGCTCTTCAGTGAGACCGTCGAAAGTGGAATGAGTGGACATGGCTAAGCTCTGGGCGATTGTTAAACGAGAATATCTCGAGCGCGTTAGAACGCGGTGGTTCGTCATTGCGACTGTATTCGGCCCGGTGTTCTTCGGATCGCTGATTGTCATTCCCGCTTACATGGCGAAAAAGAGTAAGGCGTCTACCGAGTTCACGAACACAATCATTCTCGATGCGACCAGCGTTGGAATTGGACAAAAGGTCGCTACAGCTATGAGTAGTCAGGGGGCGGCGGGATCGATCCTACCGAATGTTCGTGTCGTTCCGTCGGCTGCGCTCACGCAGGCCGAGAGCACTGCAACGAAGCAGGTCGTGCAGAAGCAGGCGAGCGGATATCTGGTTTTGAATGATCAAACCTTGAAGGGTGAAGAGATTCGCTACGCGGGCCGCAATGCGACGTCGCTTCAGGATATGGAGAGACTGAAGGCGATTGTCCGTCAGACGCTTCTCTCTGAAAGGCTGGTAGAGGCGGGTGTGCAATCGGATAAGGTGAAAGAGCTCACGTTCATGCCGCTTCGAATGAGCGCGGTGCGCATCACTGATTCAGGTGTTGGTGGATCGGGAGCGGTGAGCATCATCTTCGCGGGCGTTGTGGCGTTTCTGCTCTATATGTCGATTGTGTTGTACGGGCAGAATGTGTTACGCGGTGTTCTGGAAGAAAAAACGACGCGTGTGGCAGAGGTCGTCGTCTCCAGCGTTCCCGCTGAGACTCTGCTTGCCGGCAAAGTCCTCGGCGTAGGAGCGGTTGGCCTCACGCAGCAGATCATCTGGGTGGCAGCGTCGTACATGATGTTCAAGCTGCGTGCACCACTCCTTGCAAAATTCGGCGTAACGACGACGCCGTTCCAGATGCCTGACATTTCAGTCGGGCTCGCTCTGCTTCTTCTTCTTTTCTTCCTTCTCGGATTTACGTTTTACGCGTCGTTGTATGCAGCCGTTGGATCATCTGTGAATACCGAGCAGGAGGCGCAGCAGGCAGTTCAACCGTTGCTGGTGATGCTCGTCGCGACCGCGGTATTCATCAATCCCATTCTGATGAATCCGACGGGAAAGACGGCAACTGTGATGTCTCTGCTGCCATTTTCGGCGCCGATCATTATGCCACTAAGGTTGGCGATCGGGAGTGTGCCATGGATAGATCTCGTGGGGTCGCTCGTTGCGCTCGCTGCGTCGTGCGTGTTCGCGGTGTGGCTCGCGGCGCGTATCTATCGTGTTGGCCTTCTTATGTACGGGAAAAGGCCAACGTTCAAAGAAATGGGACGCTGGATCTCATATTCAAGTTGAGTACGGATAGAGAACTAACCCGTTGGGTATCGGGTCAATGGTTCTCGGCAGTCAGCTAGCGAGTTTTGGGTTTTGGGTTCTACCGACCACTCATTGCTCGAAAGCCGATTGCCGAGAACTATTGACTCAAAACTCAATGGGTTAGTTCTGTCCGCATCGGTGTTAGTTGGTCGCCTGCGCGGCGGCGGGGGTTTGACAGTATCGATCGAACGCTGCTACAAGATCCTCAGCAACTTCGTTCGCAGTCCTTCCCTCGATGTTGTGCCGCTCGAGCATGAACACGATCTTGCCGTCCTTCAAAAGTCCAATCTGCGGTGAGGACGGCGGATAGCCGGTGAAGTAGCTTCGCGCGCGCCGGGTTGCGTCCGGATCCTGTCCGGCGAAAACTGTCGTGAGTTTTTCCGGTTTTGCCGCGTGCTGCAGCGCAATCGCAACTGCGGGTCGTGCGTTGCGTGCAGCGCAGCCACAAACTGAGTTGACGACAACCAGTGTCGTTCCCTTTGCATCCTTGAGATTCGCGTCGACTTCATCGGGCGTCCGCATTTCTTCAACGCCGAGGTTCGTGAGCTCCTGCCGCATCGGCATAACGATTCTTTCGTCGTACATCTTTATTGCTCCGTTGTAAATGTCCCTGATCGAATTATAACGTCTCTCAGGGTCATTTTCGTCTTTCGATATCCGGAGTCGAGGGTGTTTGACGATGTGACTGGCGGCGCTCGATGATGCCTTCGCCTGGAATCCCTGCGCGGACGGCGCCGGAAGTCCATGCTGCATGCTCTCGTTTAAGCAGTTGATAGCGAACGAGCTTCACAGTGAGCGCGAGAAGCGCCGCAAAAACTGAGATTACGATTACGTGCCGCAACAGAATGTACGCCGCTAATGCGGGCCAATCTCCGACCGTAGCTGCTGAAGTCCCCAGTGGCTCGCGATGCGCGAGAGTGAGTGCGAGACTGACGAGTGATTCGAACGCTGCTTCGAGAACTGCGAAAATGGGAGCGCGCCACATCCATTGTCTGAGTGGAAAGCGACTCAGGTGAATGGCAACCATTAGAAGCACGAACGCGGCGCCGATGAGAAAGAGCGCGGCGAGTGTGAGGCCGCTCGCGTCGCCTGCATTTACGAGGACGACTGCGCGGTACAGTCTGACGACGACGCCGGTCACCAGCGCCATCTCGACGGTGGAGCGGGCGAGTTTGCTGAAGGCGGGCGGCTCTCGGAATATCGATGCGGCGGAGAGGCGCTGTCTCAGTCGCTCGCTGTTCTGGCGCGCGATGAAGTCCGGCATGACTGCCTCAATGTAATATCGATGGCGAATTAGACACTCTAATTCGCGTGGGCGTTACTTCAGTTGCATGGCATCGTCGTTTAAATACCATGCGAAATCTTCGACTGGCCGCAGTAATCGCGGCTACGCCTCTTCTGGCGCTCGGTCTCGTTGCATCGCCGCAGCATAATGAGCCGGGCTGCGCCAGACCCGTTCCGGGCAACCGTTACAATCAGCAGCTCTTTCGTTCGCTGATGCGACGCAAGGACAAGGTCGCAGAGAAATTTCTTACTGCCTACAATGTGCGGCGCGTATCGCCTTTCGACGTGCGCCCCGTGAGTAATCCGAAAGTCTGCAAGCGAGCTTCGGTTGCGTACGGACAAGCGCTGAACCAGCCCTCAGTGCACAAGGTTCACATTCTTCGTGTGGGCACGCGCTTTATCGTGATGGATCCTGATTACGTTGTCGACAACCATCATCGCGCTGTGACGTTTGATTCAACTTTCACAAACGCTGTCGCGGTTGTAGCAGAATAGCGAGTCGGTCAGGTTGGAGTTACTGCTGACTGCTGACTCCTAAGCGCCGATAGCTGATGGCTGTATCAGTGAATCCAATGGCCGATGCGACTCCACCGGATATCAGTGATGAATGGTAACGGCCGATCACTGTCATCAGCGTTGTACGAGTAATAAACGAACATCGGCTTTCCACGAACGTTCTCGCGCGGAACGAAACTCCAGTACCGGCTATCCTTCGAGTTGTACCGGCTGTCGCCCATCATGAAATAATGCCGCTGTGGAACGATGAACGGTCCCCAGTTATCGTGCGTGGGTTGAGCAGGAGCTGCTCCGAACCGCGAAGACTTGAGCCCTATAGGCTTCTGCCAGTCGAATAAAGGATCGACTGAATCCATCGCGCCTTCGTTGTTCGTCGCGAAACCCTGCCGCTGCGCGATTCCATTTACATACAACATTCCCGCGCGCATGTAGAGCGTGTCACCCGGCTCACCAACCAACCGCTTTACAAGCGTCGGATTCGGATCACTCGGTTGATCGATCTGCGTCGGCGACTTGAATACAACGACGTCGTTCCGCTTTGGATCGTTGATGCCGGGAAGATTGTAGTTCGTGAACGGGACGTGTGGCCCGTACACAAGCTTGTTGACGAAAAGCCAATCGCCGACCAGCAGTGTTGGAATCATGCTCCCCGAGGGAATTCTGTATGCCTCGAGAAAAAATGCGCGGAGCACGATGAAGAAAATGAGGGCGCTCGCAAGCGCCTTGAAATTTTCCCAGAATCGCCGGGCGGGAGACCGCTGTGAAAAAGGGCGCGCTTTTTGGGCGCGCCCCTTCGTAGACGCGACTGCCAAGTTCTTACTTTAGGTGTTTGTTGACGAGTCGTGTCATCTCGAACATTGAAACCTGCTTGCTTCCGCCGAACACGGGACGGAGGTTGTCATCGGCGTTGATCATGCGACGGTTCTTCGAATCCTGTAGACCCTTACGACGAATGTAGGCCCACAGTTTCTTCGTGACCTCGGTGCGAGGGAGAGGAGAGCTTCCGACTACTGGAGCGAGCTGCGCGCTTGGCGTCATCGGCTTCATGAACGCTGCGCTTGGAACGCGCTTCGTTCCGGACTTTTTCTTTGCGGACTTTCTTCCCGAAGATTTCTTGGCGGCCGTGCGCTTGCTTCCTCCAGACGATTTCTTCTTCGCCGAGCTCTTCTTCTTTGTTGCCATCGCTTCTCCTGGTATTTGAACGGGGCAAACTTTGCGTGACGCCGGTGCGCGTCTGGCCGCAAGATAGAGCGGCAAACCCCACGCGCAAGAGGGAAAAAGAGCGTTTTTACGAGAGAAGAAGCTCCATCATTCGCACGTCGTACGGATCTGGTGAGTCATCGTCATCGGCGATTTCGTAGTTCAGTTGCGGTGTTTCAAGAATCAACGGAATGCCATTTGTCCGAGGGTCGCTCATCAGCCAGCGGAAGGGCTGCTCTCCTATGAAACCGTCGCCTATCAGTACATGCCTGTCTTTATTGGATCCTAGATCATTCGCGCTGTCGTTCAGGTGGAAGAACGACGGTGGCTCTCCCGTTTTCTTCTCGAATTCATCGATCACGTCAGTAAACGCTTTCTTCGATTTCTTGATGTCGTACCCCGAGGAAAAAAGGTGGCACGTATCAAGTCCATAGCCGGTACGCGGACGAAGTGACTTCGGAATATTCGAGAGCATTTCAGCTACTTCGTCAGCAGTCTTCCCCATCGTATTACCGGCACCGGCAGTATTCTCGATCAGAAGTCTTGTTGATGAGTCAATCGATTCGAGTGCGACGACAATCGCTTTTGCGATTCGTTTTGCCGACGCAGATCTCGGGCTGGAACCGGCGGAGCCAGGATGAAAGCAGACGCATCCGACTCCAAGCTTGGTCGAGCGTTCCATCTCCTTCGTGAGACCGGCACTGGCGCGCGCCCACTTGTCGTCGTCAGGCGTCGCAACGCTCAGCACATACGCGGCATGAACAACAACGGCTTCAGCTTTGATCTTCGATTTTCCGAGCGCTTCCTTGAATCGTGTAACACGATCCGGATTGATGTTCGCCTTGTCGCCGTAAAATTTCGGGATCGTCGTGAAGAGCTGCATTGCCGTCATGTTGGCGTTTGCAGCCCGGCGGACAGCCATATGGATGCCGCCGTTATTTATCGTGTGAGCGCCTAAAAGCTTTGGCATTTATGAATCAGCTATTAGCCGTCAGCTGTCAGCCATCAGCTACTGCTGACTGCTGACTGACAACTAGCTGATGGCTGAAGGCTGATAGCTGATGGCTAATCATCGAAACATTATCCCGACAGATATAGGAATGAACATCGAGCTGGAAATTGCCGGCGAGGTCGCGGTCGCCTCGACCTTGTCGAACACGTAATGGAATCTCGCCTCGATAATCGTCGATAATCCGCTGAGCGGCACATTGATCCCGATTCCGCCGTTTACACCGAACTTCGTTTGCGCATCGCAAAGGTCGCAGCGCTCGTTGTAGACGCCGGCGCCACCAATGATGTAAGGGCGGACAGTGGATGTAGACGGAAACAGATACATCCCATTCACTGTACCCACTACCATGCTCGGGTCAGCCGTTGAAGTCCCGGAGTTGCCGAACTTGTGATAAGCACCGTCAATACGAAGACCGATCGGTGCAGTTGGAGAATTCCACTGGAGCAACCCGCCAATGTGAAAGCCGGTCCCCGCGAAATTATCGGAGAAGTCGCCAAGAGGAACGGACGCACCGGCAAAAATCCCGAACGACACCGGATTGGAATAACTCCCCATTCCCTCTCCTTCCTGCGCGACGAGTGGCGACGTAGCAAGAACTGACGCTGCAACAATCGATGCCCAACGTGCGCTGCGTGTCATCTTGTATCCTCGATTAGGAAGTGAACTGAACAACAAGTTAAGAACGCCTACCGAAAAATGCCCTGGCGAAACGCTGGTCGTGTCATGCTGATGCGCGGATCCGGGGCATGATCGCTCCACCACACACGCACGGTGTCCCCACGCACAATAACACTCGGCTGCCTCGCACGCTCCGCATCCGACGACACTACTTCACCTGTATGAAAGATGTGTCCCATCGTAGTCGACACTGCAACTCCAACCGCTGGCTGGGCACTGTTCGGGTCCTCATACGCGACGGCAACACGATCTCCACTCGATGCAACGGATACGAACGCCGGATTGTCCCCGAATACAATCGGAACCGGCGAATGAAATGTTTTCCCACCATCCATCGAATGCGCAAAGAAAATTCCACGTCCCGATTTGGACTCGGCAAAATAGGCGAGATGAACGTACCCGCTCGCGGAATCCGCAGCGATTGCCGGCGGCGGTCGACCACAACCACGGGCACTCCTGTCGGTTGAATCAGCCACCACAGGCGCACTCCAGTTGCTTCCGCCATCGGGTGACCACGCAACGTTGAGAATCGCGCTACTGTCCCGGCGCACAGTCCACCATGCTGCAACAATGCGTTGCCCAACGCGCGCAGCACGAACAGATGCAGGACACGCATCCGGAGCAGGAACGAGCATTCCATGCACCGACGTCCGCGGTAACGGTGGCCCGGGCCTTGTTATCTCCGCCCATTGCACCGAATTGCGCTGACACGCCGCGAAAAGCATCGCGACGAGCAGGCAGCACGTCTGTTTCACTATCTTTGATATAAGACGTCTCTCACGGAACTAAACATGGCATCCACACTCCGACCTCCACGCGAAGCACCTGCAAGCGATCCCAAAGAAGAACAGGCAGCGTTCGCTCCTTCGCCAGTTAGTCAGCCCTTGCCGACAACAGGTTTCAACGGGAATCGTCGAGTCCCCCAGCCCTTGAATGAGCCCGTGAAAAGCTACGCTCCGGGTTCGCCCGAGCGAGCGGCATTGAAGGATCGCCTGCAATCGATGTCGTCCGAGCGAATCGACATTCCACTCGTAATCGGCGGTAAAGAAGTTCGAACGGGCGACCTCGCCGAGACGGTGATGCCGCACAATCACCGCCACGTTCTCGCTGATTGGCATCGCGCACGGCCTGCCGACATCGACGCTGCAATCGAAGCCGCCCGTGGAGCATCTCGTGAATGGGCGAATTGGTCGTGGGAGGATCGCGCATCGGTTTTCCTCAAAGCCGCCGAGCTTCTTACGACGTCGTGGCGCGCAACGTTGAATGCGTCGACAATGCTCGGACAATCGAAGACTGCATTTCAGGCGGAGATCGACGCCGCCTGCGAGCTGATCGATTTTTGGCGATTCAATCCGCACTACGCGCAGCAGCTCTACGATCAGCAGCCGATCTCCGATCACTCGATGTGGAATCAGCTCGACTATCGGCCGCTCGAGGGATTCGTCTACGCCGTAACGCCGTTCAACTTCACATCGATTGCAGGAAATCTTCCCACCGCTCCGGCGTTGATGGGAAACACGGTGATCTGGAAGCCTGCATCGAGCGCAATGTTGAGCGCTTACTATATCATGAAGTTGCTCGAGGAAGCCGGGCTCCCACCGGGCGTTATCAACTTCGTTCCAGGCGACGCTGCAACGATTTCCGACAAGCTTCTCGGCCACCGTGACCTTGCCGGTGTGCATTTCACCGGCAGCACTGGTGTCTTTAACAACATGTGGAAGACAATTGGCGCGAGCATGACGAAGTATCGATCATATCCGCGCATTGTCGGTGAAACCGGTGGAAAGGACTTCATCGTCGCGCACGCGTCAGCTGATCCTGTTGCGCTGTCTGTCGCAATCGCGCGAGGTGGCTTCGAGTACCAGGGACAGAAATGTTCGGCGGCGAGCCGCATCTATGTCCCCGAGTCGATCTGGAATGAAGTAAGAGATCGTACGGTTGCGATCATGAAGGAAATCAAGATGGGTGATCCGATGGATTTCCGAAATTTCATGGGAGCGGTAATCGACAAGCGTGCATTCGAGAAGATTGGCGAGTATGTGACGCACGGTCGTGAGAACGCGAAGATCGTTGCGGGCGGAGGTGTGAAGGGAGATGAGGGATACTTTGTCGAGCCGACACTCGTTGAAACGCACGACCCATCGTACAAGCTGCTTTGCGAGGAAATCTTCGGTCCGGTTGTAACGGCACACGTGTATCCAGATGCGAAATGGGAAGAGACGCTTCAGACCGTCGATCAAACGTCGCCGTACGCGTTGACCGGGGCGATCTTCGCGCGCGATCGTGCGGCCGTACGCACAGCGTCAGCCGCGCTCAGAAATGCAGCGGGGAATTTCTACATCAACGACAAGCCCACCGGCGCGGTGGTCGGACAGCAGCCGTTCGGTGGCGCGCGCGGCTCGGGTACGAACGACAAGGCGGGATCGATTTTGAATCTCGTGCGCTGGGTGAGCGCGCGAAACATCAAGGAGACTTTCTCGCCGCCGCTCGACTACAAGTATCCATTCATGGCCGAGGAATAGCCGCGGGTGACGACGGTGGCTGCGGTTCCTGAGACCAATGCAAAATCGCGATTCGATCCTGAAGATCTTCGCATAACTCGCATTCGCGCCTTGCGCGGTCCGAACTACTGGCGTCTTGCGCCGGTAATCGCCGGCGATGTTCGGCAAGGACCGCTCGAGACCGTGTCGACAGCGGATATTCCGGGATTCAACGAACGGCTGACAAGCGCGATTCCTTCACTGCAATCGCACAAGTGTAACCGCGGACACGTTGGTGGATTCATCGAACGACTATACGAAGGAACGCATTTCCCGCATGTGCTCGAACACGTTGCGCTAGAGCTCCAGGCGCTGATCGGCAACGATGTTTCGTTCGGACGTGTTGTTGAATCCGGCGACGAAGGCGTTTGGTGGCTCATCCTCGCGTACGAGGAAGAACAGGTGGGTCTCCAATCCGTGCGCGACGCTTTGACAATCGTTCGCGCGTGCATCGCGAACGAGCCCGTCAACGTTCCTGAAATCACGCAGTCACTTCTTGACCTGCACGAATCGTCGCGGCTCGGGCCTTCTACGGGCGCAATTGTCGAGGAGGCGCGCCGGCGCGGAATTCCCGTACGACGACTCAATAATTATTCCCTCGTTCAGCTCGGGCTCGGCAAAAATCTGCATCGAATTCAGGCGACGCTCACCGATTTGACAAGTGCGATTGGAGTAGAGATCGCTCAGGACAAAGACGATACGAAGCGCGTTCTCGAAAACATCGGCTTACCTGTTCCAAAGGGCGATGTCGGGCGAACAGTCGAGCGCGGACTCGAAATCGCCGATGAGATCGGATACCCCGTGATTTTGAAACCGCTCGCAGCAAACCACGGTCGCGGAATTTCGGGACGATTAGATACGCCTGAAGCATTGCGTGAGGCGTGGCTTCGATCATCCACCTACGGCTCGAGAATCGTCGTCGAGCAATTCGCTGAGGGACGCGATCATCGCGTTCTCGTTGTAGATGGGAAAGTTGTTGCGGCTGCGGAGCGTGTGCCGGCGTGCGTTATTGGCGATGGGAAGAGATCAGTTGCAGCTCTGATCGAAGAAGCAAACAAGGATCCGCGTCGCGGCATCGGTCACACGAAAATGCTGACGAAGATTCCGACTGATCAGCGCGCGATCGAACATCTGGCGCTGAGCGGACGGACAATGGACACCGTGCCTGCTGAAGGAGAGATGGTTACGCTCGCGGCGACGGCCAATCTTTCTACCGGCGGAACGTCCATAGATCGCACCGATGAGATGCATCCGGACAACATCACTGCCTGCGAAATGGCGGCGGGTGTAATCGGATTGGACATTGCCGGAATCGATATTCTCACTCCGGATATCTCCATTCCATTCCGCGAGAATAAAAGTGTCATCATTGAAGTGAACGCGGGCCCCGGAATTCGGATGCATACCCATCCCGCCGAAGGTCGCCCGCGAAATGTTGCTGCGCCGATCATCGACATGCTGTATCCACCCGGCGTCGACGCAACGATTCCCCTCATTGCCGTCACTGGCACGAATGGCAAAACAACAACGGTCCGTTTGATTGCCCATCTTTTCAGGGTCAGCGAGAATGTCGTCGGATTTACGACTACCGACGGCACGTACCTCGGCAATCGCATGGTGATCGAAGGAGATATGACCGGGCCGTTCTCGGCGAACATCATCCTGTCGAATCCGACCGTTGATATTGCCGTTCTCGAAACGGCGCGCGGCGGAATTCTTCGCGCGGGACTCGGCTTCGATGAGTGCGACGTCGGCGTCGTGTTGAATGTGAGTGCCGACCATCTTGGCCTTCGTGGAATCAATACCGTCGAGCAGCTCGCGAATGTGAAAAGCGTCGTTGCTGCAGTTGTAAAGCGCGAGGGTCACGCGGTGTTGAACGCCGATGATCCCCTCGTTTATGCGATGCGTGATCGCAGCATGGGAGACATCGTTCTGTTTTCCACGAAGCCGGAGGGAGAAAGCCCCGAGTTCGAGCTGCATCTCTCACGCAACGGAATCGGCGCTCGCATCGAGAAGGATACGTTCGTCATTCGTCGCGGACGACTCCGCATTCCGATCGCTACGTTGCGGGAAGTTCCATTGATGCTTGGGGGAGCTGCGCGCTTTCAGCGCGAAAATATTCTTGCAGCCATTGCAACTGCCTACGTGCAGGGAATGCGGTACGACGACATTCGCGCGGGACTGCTTTCCTTCTTCCCTTCCCCGTCTCTCACGCCGGGGCGATTGAATCTCATGCGTGTCGGCAAGGGACGAGTGCTGGTCGATTACGCGCACAATCGCGCGGCGATTGCAGGACTGATGGAATTCGTGTACAACCTCGACGCTGCGCGACGGGTTGGCATCGTCACTGCTCCGGGAGACCGGCGAGACGAAGACCTGCGCGATGTCGGACGACTGGCAGCGAAGCTCGACAGGGTTGTTGTCCGCGAGGACAAATACAGGCGAGGTCGCGAGCCTGGCGAAATTTCACGATTGATAATCGAGGGGCTGCACGAAGGCGGAATGGGTGACGACCGCATCGAGGTCATATATGACGAGACCGAGGGATTGGCACACGCTCTGAATCAGATGGGAGACAATGATCTCGTATTCGTTCTCGCCGACGATGTGCCCGCAGTGCTCAATCAGGTGAATCTGTTGTCGAGCGATCGCCTCACCTGAGCGCAATGACTCCACCAGATCCAACAACCGAGCTGCGAATCACAACGCTGCACGCAACGCGCGGAGCGAATTACTGGTCGAGAAGACCGGTCACCCGCCTCGACCTCGCCGTGGGCGCATACGACGATATCTCCTCGGCAGATGCTCCCGGATTTACCGAGGCGCTGCTTGCAGCGATGCCGGGGCTGGAGGAACATCGCTGCAGCATCGGCGAGCGCGGCGGGTTCATCGTGCGTCTCGAGCGAGGAACGTACGCGGCGCACATTATCGAGCACGTCGCGCTGGAGCTTCAGTCGATGATCGGGCATGATGTGGGCTTCGGCCGAACGCGCGGTGGTGACGTAGACGGTGAATTCACGATTGTATTCGAGCACATTCATGAAGCCGTTGGACTGCGCGCTGCCGGGCTTGCACTCGAAATAGTCCAGCGCGCTTTTGCGGGAACGCTCGCGCCACCCATCGATTATGCGACCGCTGAGCTCGCCGCGCTCGCGCAAACAGCGGATGTTCCACCGCTTCAGCAGCACGTGCTCTGTGGAATTACCGGCGGATCTTTGAGACCTGAAACGCGAGACGAGCTCGTACGGCGCGGCGGGTTCGGCACCGATGAGCTCATCGTCGATGTTTCGCCCGCTTATCTGCTACAGGCGGGTCTGCCTTATTCGCGCTCCGATATCGCGATCATTCTCGATGCAACACTCAATGACGTTCCCGAGAGATATCAGGATGAAGAGAGAGCACAACGACTTGTATCGACAGTGGCAGACGCCGTGGATCGTGGCGGAATTGTCGTGGTACCCGCTAAAGAGTGGGAAGTACAGGATCTCGTGCGCGACGCGGGGTGCCGCGTTGTAATTTTTGCGCCTGATGCAGACATCACGCGACGCGATAAGAAGGTGGCACGCGCAGCGGCTTACGTTGACGCGGGACGAATCATCATCGAGACAAAGCGCACGGCAATGGATGCCGGAATGTTGATCGAAGGAGTTTCACCCGCCGCTCAGGCCGCTGCAGCAGTTGCTGCAATGACACTGCATGAGCTGTATCCGCAACCGACAACTGCTGGAGCGATATCATAGGACACCGAGACATTCCCGGCGAACAGCTCGATCCGGATCTTCCACGAGTGGAGAGTAACCATCCACTGCCGGGAACTGGCCCCGATTGGCATTCACGTTCTCACGCCGGAACTCTGGTCCTGATTGGTGGCGCAACAGATCCTCACGGACAGGCGATCGCCGCGTTCGCGAATCTCGCGGGTGCTGCGAATGCCGGACCTGTAGTCTGTCTCACGACTGCGTCATCCAATCCGTCTGCGAGTGCCCGGCGCTGGCGCCGCGATTTGCGAACCGCAGGTATCGAGAACTTTACCGTTCCCATTGTTGCGACACGCGAACAGGCGAGCGATCCGCGCATCGTGAAAATGATCGAAGAGTCAAGCGGCGTTTTCCTCGGCGGCGGAAATCAGATTCAGCTGATCAGCGTGTTGAGCGGGACGCCTACCGCTGAAGCGATTTGGGCGCACTATGCGCGTGGCGGTGTTGTTGGCGGAACGAGCGCCGGCGCGGCGGCACTCACTGAGCTGACGCTCGCAGGTAACGAGATCGACGAAGAAGGCAAGCTCGTCGAGCAGTACATCGGCCCGGGCTTGGGACTTCTTGGGTTCAATGCACTCATCGATACGCATTTCACCCAGCGGCGCCGGCTTTATCGTCTGTTCGTTGCGATTGCGGCCAATCGTGAGATCATGGGGCTTGGTCTCGACGAGGATACCGCGCTGGTTGTGAAGGGTGAAGTTGCGACTGTAGCAGGACGGGGTGGTGTGACGTTTGTCGATGGTCGGAGCGTGCGCTTCGATAATGCTGATGAAGTGACGAAAGGTCGTCAGCTCACACTCAGCTCACTGCGTGTTGGAATCGTTGGAACTGGTTACGCGTTCAATCTCCGGCATCGGGAGCTCGAGGCTCTACTAGATTAGTAGCGTTTGGATACTAAAAAAAACCAAGACGACACCGAACTGCACTACTGACTGCTGACTAACAACACTACTGACTGCTGACTAACAACACT
>DATLDN010000044.1:0-6234 GCA_035525855.1 Gemmatimonadaceae bacterium | reverse complement strand
GAAGTAAGCGAAGTAAGGCGCCGCGGTTGTCGACGATTCGTACTCGTGATTCCCCGGCGCTGGATGAATGCGCGCGCGATGTCTTCCCCACGCGGGTGCAAAGCAGTTGTTGAATTCCGCAGTCGTTCCCGATTCGTACGCGATATCGCCTGCCATGATAATGTCACCGGCAACCGTGTCTGCGATTATTGAGGTGGCGTCGTCACTGGTGGATTCGCAGCTGGCTACATCTGCCACTGCAAGTAATGGCACGCGTTCGGGGGGTTGCTCAATCGGACTCGGAAGAATGTCCGATCCAGAACACGCGCCGCCGATGAGGAGAGAGATCAGTGATACGAGTGGGATAGTTTTCGGCATCGATGTTCTAAATGCATAACGCTTGCCGAGTGATCATCCCGCTAACGGCGCAAAGAAAGCGCATATTTGAGCGAGGAATGCGCATCCCACGAACGAGGTGAACGATGTCGCCTGAGCTAAAGAAAGACGAGCAGACGGTAACGCCCGAGGGAGCTCCGGTGAAGGCCGGTATCGAGGGAGTCCGAATGCGCCGGCTCATAACGCACGAAGACGAGCGCGGTGAGATTTGCGAGATTTTCCACTTCGACTGGGGCGTGAGCGACAAGCCGCTGGTTTACGTGTACCAAACCGTAGTGCGCCCGGGCAAAGTCAAAGGCTGGATCGTGCATCGCAATCAGGACGACCGCATCTTCGCCAGCCTCGGCGTCATGCAATGGGCGCTGTACGATGACCGCAGCGATTCACCTACTTACAAGCGTCTTCAGGTCTTCAGTGTTGGCGAGCGCAGTCGAACGCTTTTCGTGATACCGCGCGGCGTGTTTCACGCCGTCAAAAATATCGGACGTACGGATGCGTATTTCGTCAACATGCCGACGGCGCCGTACAAGCACACGGATCCAGACAAATACCGTCTGCCTCTCGAGAACGATATGATCCCGTTCTCATTCGAGGAAACGGGTGGGTGGTGACACTCCGACGGTGTCCGTCATCGTCGCCACGTATCAGCGCAGTCAGGTTCTTCGACTCGCACTCGCGAGCATACTCAATCAGGATTTTAAAGATTACGAAGTCTGGGTAGTTGGCGACGGATGTACGGATGACAGCGAGCAAGTAACTGCAGCGTTCGGCGATCCCAGAGTCAAGTGGGTGAACTTGCCGAAGAACATGGGCAGTCAGGCATTCGCAAACAACGAAGGCATCGAGCGCGCTCGCGGCCGGTACATCGCGTTTCTCGGACACGACGACCTGTGGATGCCGTGGCATCTCTCGAGTCTTGTTGCATTTATTGAAGAGAAAGAGGCGGACGTCGTGCACCCACTCGTCGCGCTCATTGGTCCTGAGGGCACGCGTGAAAGCGTGGGTCCTCCTAAACCGAACGTCCCTTTACGCCGCCACTGGTTTCCACCGTCATCGTGGCTTTTGCGTCGCAGCATCGTCGATGCAACCGGGAAGTGGAGCGATCCTGCCACGATTCCCGACGCCGTCGACTGGAATTATTTGAAGCGAATGCACGACGCAGGTGCTCGACTTCTATTTTTGCCGAGTCTCTCGGTGTTGAAGTTTCCGTCGCCGTGGTTCAGGAATGCGTATCACAACATCGGCACTCCGATTCAGCAGAAGTATTGGGAGCAGATCGAAACCGATGCCGACGGTTTGAAAGAGCAGCTGCTTCTTGAGCTTTCTATCGTGACTGCAATGTCGACACGAGGCGGCGACGAGCCGGTTCTATCTGCGTTGAGTCACGCTGTTCGCGTACTTCTTCGGCGCGTTGTCGATCTCGGCGGACGAGAGCGTGGCTTGAGCGCGCCACTAATGTTCTGGCGCATCAAGCGCAGGACCCGGAAGATCCGTCGCTTTAAAGGGCTGTCCCCATAATTCCAATAGCACCTAAACCCTATTGTAGTTTGACGTGTTTTGACCGCGTCATCTTTGCTGAGGTGCTCGACTAATCGTCCACGTATTTATCACGCCGTTTGACCTGTGACTTTGTCTTCGAAATCCCGGTGCTCGTGGCCTGTATCAGAGCTCGATATCGAGTATCACGACAGCGAATGGGGCGTGCCCGTTCACGACGACCGCACATTATTCGAATTTCTCACTCTCGAGGGCGCACAGGCCGGTCTCAGCTGGTCGACAATCCTCAAGAAGCGTGACAATTATCGGCGTGCGTTTGCAGATTTCGATGTGGCACGCGTCGCGCGATTCACGCCGGCCAGAATCGAGCGGCTGATGCTCGACGGGGGCATTGTACGCAATCGACTCAAAATCGAAAGCACAGTGTCGAACGCGAAAGCGTTTCTGAAAGCGCAGAAGGAATTCGGATCGTTCGATGCCTACATCTGGCAGTTCGTTGGTGGGCGTCCGATTGTGAATTCTCGCCGTTCGATGACTGATATCCCCACGAGCACACCTGAGTCTGACGCAATGAGCAAGGATCTGAAAAGGCGAGGCTTCCGCTTTGTGGGGACGACTATTTGCTACGCGTTCATGCAGGCAGTCGGAATGGTGAACGATCATCTCGTCGCCTGCTTCCGATACGACTCCTAACGACGCTCGTTACCGCAAACCAATCCGATTCACCATCTCCGCATAACGAGAATCGCCGCGCAAAGGCTCGTAGCCGGGATCGAGATGAAGATAAATCAATCCCGCTGAACGAGCCTGATACGCCTTCTCGAGCGACTCGAATGCTTTGTCCATGTCTCCGACGGCGCCGTGCCCCATGGCGAGATATTCCGACCGTACATAGTGCTGCTTCGATTCAGCCTCGAGTCTTGTCAGAATTTCCTCTGCTTCCTCACGACGATCGAGCACGGCAAGCGCGCGCACAATCATCGCATCGTACGACCTCACGGCTCCCTCCAGCGCCTGGCCTCGCTGGAACCACTCGAGAGCCAGCTCCGCATCTCCCATTGCGAGATGCGCCGAACCCATCCAGATAAATCCCCTGCCGTAATGATCGTCGATCTCAAGCAGCTCCTTTCCCGACTTGAGAGCCGCCTCGTAGTCTTTCGCATACAAATGAAAGCGCGCCAGCCAACCCGCATACTCGACGCGTAATGGATCCAGCATCACGGCGCGTTGCACGGCTTCGAGTCCATCGGTGAGGCGCCCGATCAACGGCAGCGCTGTACCGAGTACCCACTGAGCTTCCGAATTATTTGGTGCGAGCTCGACGGCGCGCTCCAGACTCCGCGCACCCTCCGCAAACTTCCATTCGTGCCAGCAAAGGACTTTTCCAATCGAGATCATTGCATCAGCGAGTGCCGGATCGCGCTGAAGCGCGCGTTCCGCTGCAGCTTTCGCGCGCGGATATGCGTCGTCCGGTGCAACCCAGTCGTCTGCGAGATCGCACCACACATCCGCGATGCCGGCATACGCGCGCGCGAACGATGGGTCCTGCAGCAGCGCATTCTGAAACAGGTCCAATGCTTTCTTCAGCGCGGGCTCGCTGAATTTGTTGAAGTGGAATCGGCCTTTGAGATACGTCGTGTACGCATCGAGATTTTTTGCTGGCGCAACGAGCTGATTCGTTTCGCCACTGAGCTGAAGCTTCAATGCATCGACAATCGAACGTGAGATTTCGTCCTGCACCGCGAACACATCCTCGAGCTGACGATCGTAGGTCTCCGACCACAGCTGATATCCGTTTTCGACATTTACAAGTTGTGCGGCGATGCGAATGCGGTTGCCGATCTTGCGAACACTTCCCTCGAGCACCGATGTCACGCCTAACTTGTCGCCAACCTGGCGCACATCGACGTCTTTCTTTCCCTTGAATGCGAACGACGACGAGCGCGACGCAACATGGATTCCCGGAACTTTCGACAGCGCGTTTATGATCTCTTCCGTCATCCCGTCACTGAAGTATTCGTTTTCCGGATCGGCGCTCATATTCGCGAGAGGGAGCACCGCAATCGCTTTGGGCGAGGCAGGCGTTTTCGTTTCAGCTGTGTACGATCGTGCGCCATTCCCATCGCGTCCGGCATTGCCCAGCGCCTTGGCGAATTCTGCGCCTGTCGCATAGCGATCGACAGGAGTGCGCGCGAGCACTCGTGAGAGTGCTGCATCGACGTATTCCGGAACATCGCGCGTCATGCGGACGCTGGGCACTGGTGACAGGAATCGCTTCGCGATAATTGCTTGCGCGTTTACGCCCGTGAACGGGGGCTCACCGGTCAGCATTTCAAAGAGAACGCAGCCGAGGCTGTAGAGATCACTGCGCCCGTCGACCGCCGAGTCGCCGCTCGCTTGTTCCGGGCTCATGTAGGACGGAGTTCCGACGGAAATTCCAGTTCCTGTGATCGACTTGTCGCTCGTGATCGCTTTGCCGATGCCGAAGTCCGCGACAAGCACTGCACCTTCATGAAGCAAAAGGTTTTCGGGTTTGACATCGCGATGTATGACGTGACGCCGGTGCGCGTAGTCGAGAGCCGACGCAACTTCGCGCGTGATGCGAAGTGCTTCTTCCAGACTTAGCTGACGTTCCTGATCGAGCTTATGGCGGAGAGAGTGGCCCTCCATGTTTGGCATGACATAGTAAAGCAAACCGCCGCTTTCACCCGAGTCGAACACCGGCAGGATGTGATTATGCGTAAGCCCAGCTGCCATTTTTATCTCGCGCAGGAATCGCTCTGCGCCGATCTCCGCGCCGACTTCAGGGCGCAGAACTTTTACGGCAACGGCGCGGTCGTGTCTAAGGTCACGAGCGAGGTAAACGACAGCCATCCCGCCCTCGCCCAGTTGTCGCTCGACGAGATATCGGCCTGCGAGGCCGGCGGTGAGGCGTTCCTGGAGGCTATTCACGCGCTGAAGTTGCTTCGCGCCGCGAGGTATCGCCAGCGGATCAGCCGCCTTATAAACGTAGAACGCGGTCATGTCGCGCAAGAAATCATAGACAAACAGCGCTTCCGTCGTAGCTTGTTCGTCTCTTGGACCCTGATAAACCTTCTACCTGGAAGACCGCGCCTTGTCGATTCGATCCATTCGATTCAGCCCCTTTGTGATTCTATATGTGAGTGGTTACCTCGTTGCGTGCGATCGCGGCGCGAAAAAGGAGCTTGAAGTAAAGCTTCATGACACTCAGCAGCAGCTTCAACAGGTAAAAGCGAGGTCTGAGGACCGCGATAAGCTTTACGATGAAGTCATAGACGCTGCGCGATTTGTCAGCGACATCCAACTTGACCTTTCCAACGCGCGCGCACGATACACACACGGGAAGTCGCGGCTGACAGGGGCAGATGCCGAGCGTCCAACACGCTCGCGCGCTGAATTGCTCGGCGACCTTCGCCAGGTTCTCGCGCATCTCGACTCGGTGGAGCAACGCGTCGGCAAGCTTGAAAAGTCCTCATCGAAAGCGTCGACGATGAGCTCACAGATTGCATCTCTTCAGAAAACAATCGCTTCATTGCGCGCTGCAGCAATGGATCAGCAGAAACAAGTCGAGAACCTGACAGTGCAGCTCGCATCAACCACGCGCGAGCGTGATGATCTCGCAGGTCAGGTGGTCGTGATGAAGGACGAGGCGAACCTTGTATATATGGTAGCGAAGCCGCTCGCGGAACTTCTCAAATCGGGCATTCTGGTCGAAGAGGGAGGCCGCAAGGGATTTCTTGGATTGGGCGGCAAGAAGGGGCAGACACTTGTGCCCGGGCGGAACTTACAAAATTCCGATTTTACGACGATGAACATGTCTGCTGATTCTGTTCTTACTTTAATGCCTGGTCACACCTATCAAATCGCTTCACGTCACAATGCCCAACTATTGTCGCCGGGACCTAACCCCCAAGGCTTGCTCCCAAGCCGGATGCGCATTGTTGATCCTGCTCGCTTTTGGGCAACGTCGCGGTTTCTGATTCTCATCCAGCGCTGATGTGACCGCGAGGTGAACTAGGGACGTTCGAACGCTTCCCATGTGTCGCCGAGCGTAGCGCCGGATCCCGCAGGTGAGCCGCCGAAAATGACGAAGCGTTTTCGCAGACCGTCGTATGCCGATCCTGCCGGCGCGCGCGCAGCTGGCCCGATGTCCTGCCGCTGCGTCCAGTTCGACCCGTCCCACTGCCATGTATCTCTGAATGCATTGCCGGCGTCTGTCCCGCCGAACAGGAGGATCACCTTGCCGTTGTACGAAAATCCGAATGAGTCTCGGGGTGCAGGGCCAATGTCCTCAACACGCGTCCACACCGTCCCATCATATTCCCACGTATCATTGAAATA
>DATLDN010000043.1:0-4222 GCA_035525855.1 Gemmatimonadaceae bacterium | reverse complement strand
CGTGTGCATGCTCGGCGATCAGCGAGCGGAGATCGACATTGCCTGCGCGGTTTGCAGTTTCGCCAGTCAGCTGCGCGCGAACATCGGCACTTACCTCGTAGCAGCGGCCGCAAATCGACGGACCGAGGTGAACGTAAAGCTCATCGGGCGCGATTTTTCTTTTCGCAAACTCGGCGAGGCCGCTGTCGATGATGCGCGAAGCAGTTCCCCGCCATCCGGAATGAAGAATCGCCACAGCGCCCGACGGATGCGCGATGAAAATAGGAACACAGTCGGCGATGGAAACGGAGAGAGCGATTCCCTTCTCCAGTGCCATGTGCCCATCGGCTTCGCCGGTGCGCAGCAATCCTTCCCAGCCGCCCGAGTGCGCGAGGACCCGGGTTCCATGCACCTGCCGGCCGATTACCAGACGACGCGAATTTTCTGCGAGCTCTGATTGCAGCTCAGTCCAGCGGGTCATGACCTCGCCAACCGGATCGGCGCTGGAGAGACTGAATGTCCCCGCTGCGCGCGTCGTCGTGAACGCCCGCACGCCAAAGCCTTGGAATTCCGAAATGTCCTCTCTCGGAAGAGAGGTTGGTGCCGCTGTCACTTCCTGCGATCGTCCACGCGCCGCACCTGAGCGCCGAGTGCGACCAGTCGCTCGTCGATTCGCTCGTAACCGCGCTCGATCTGACCGACGTTGTTGATGATGCTTTGACCATCCGCACCGAGCGCCGCGATGAGCAGCGCCATTCCCGCTCGGATATCGGGCGAGTCGAGCACTGCCCCGTGCAATGCAGAGGGGCCGGCCACGAGCGCACGATGCGGATCGCATAGAACGATCTTCGCTCCCATCGTGATCAGCTTATCCACGAAGAAGAGTCGTGACTCGAACATCTTCTCGTGCATCATGATCAGGCCTTCGCACTGCGTCGCGGCTACAATTGCAATCGACATCGTGTCCGCAGGGAACGCCGGCCACGGCTGATCCTCCAACTTCGGAACGTGATCGCCGAGATCCGCCTGGATTTTTCGGCGCTGCTTAGCAGGTACGATCAGGTCGTCACCATCTTCGACACACTCGATTCCGAGACGGGCGAATCCCATTCGCGTCGAACGCAGGTGTTCGATGCCGGCCTTCTCGATTCGGATCTCAGAGCGCGTGGTCGCCGCCAGTCCGATGAATGATCCGACCTCGATGTGATCGGGACCGATGGTGTGCGTGACTTCCTCGCGTCCGAGCGGTCGTCCGCCCTCGACGGTCATCGTGTTCGTGCCGATCCCCTCGATATGCCCGCCGAGTGCGTTGAGGAAATGCGCGAGATCCTGCACGTGTGGCTCGCTCGCCGCGTTCCGCAAAATCGTTTTCCCTGTTGCCGCGCACGCAGCCACGAGCGCGTTTTCAGTAGCGGTGACACTCGGCTCGTCAAGAAAAACGTCCGCACCTTTAAAGCCTGACACTCGAAGACTCAAAAGATTTTTCTCATGAGTCATCTTTGCGCCGAGCTGCTCCAGAGCGAGGAAGTGTGTGTCGAGACGACGACGCCCAATCACATCTCCGCCGGGAGGTGGCAGCGTGATCTCTCCGCACCGCGCGAGTACCGGCGCAGCGAGTAGAATCGACGCTCGTATCTTGGCGCAGAGCTCGGGATCCAAATCGGCACCGCGAATGTCTGCGGCGTGAATGGTGAGCGAGTTCGGCGCAGTCCATTCGACGCTGACTCCGACGGACCGGATGAGCTGAATGAGCGTCTCGATGTCCCGAATGTGCGGAACGTTCTCGAGGTGGACGCGGTTCTCAGAGAGAAGCGCTCCGGCGACGATGGGAAGAGCTGCGTTCTTGTTTCCCGAAGGACGAATCGAGCCGCTCAGCGTGCGACCGCCTTCGACGATGTACTGGACTGCTGCCATTTGTTGTTTTTCCGAGCGAGCTCGAGTGAAAACCGCGCCCCTAAAGTGCAACGTCTGCTCGCCGGGGCATTGAGTTCGAGCGGTTGCGCTAATATATCGCTAGCAGCACTCTTTGTACCGCGACGCAACTTCGCGCTTTGGATGGCCTTACCCTTGCACTCAACGCCGCTATGACCGGATGGCTGACGACAGGGCTCAGCTTGCTTCAACAAGTAGCTCAAGCCCTGCCCGATACGATCGTCACCAAAACGGTGGAGGTTGAGCCGAGCCTCTTCCAGAAAGTCACGACGGTCGCCAGCGGAATTGCTTCGATTGCGCTGTGCGTTCTCACCGTGGCTCTCGTTCCAGCAGCGTGGAACTTCAGGAAGAGCTATGCGAAAATCAGCGACATGCTGGACCGCATTTACGGCGACATCAATCCGATCATGAGACACGCCAGCACGATTGCCGACAACGTGAATTACATCACGACGTCGCTTCGTGTAGACGTGCAGAAGGTGAGTCAGACGGTGGCATCGGCAAATCAGCGGCTTATAACTTCGGTCGATCTTGTGGAAGACCGGATAAAAGATTTGAACGCGCTACTGTCAGTAGTTCAGGAAGAAGCCGAGTCAGCGTTCATTACGACAGCATCGACAGTTCGCGGGGTGCGCACTGGATTAAATGAAGCATTCGAAAAGGAGGAGTCGGTAGATGGCAGATACCTTGAAGACGAGCCAGGGTGGGAGAAACCGCGCCCGCGCGTCCGCCCCCGTGACGAACAACTCGGATGAAGACGATCGCGAGCAGCAGTTCGATCTTCTGACGGCCGCGTTGATTGGTGCTGCGGTTGGCGCTGCAGTAACACTTCTCTTTCGAACCGGACCAGGGGGTCGTCGTCCGATAAGTCCGCTAGTCGGCGGAGTTGGTCGAGGAGCCGCACTCGCCGGCATGGCGGGATTGCAGGGCGCACGCTGGGCGGGTGAACGAGCCGCACCCGGAGCTAGATGGGCCGCCGAGCGAGGACGTGAGGGTGCGAAGTGGGCCGGCAAGCGGGCGAAGCGGGGTTACAAAATCGCTCGTGAGCGAGGCGGCGACATGATCGATGATCTTCCTTTGGACGACGTTGCCGATTCCGTTCGCGAGTACGTAGACACCGCGCGTGAAGCGATCAACGACGTGGTGCGCGAAGAGATGTCGGACTTGCGCAAAGCGGTGCGACGTCAGCGCAAACGCATCGGGATTTAGCCCCTCAGCCATCCGTTATCAAAGTCAGCAGTCAGCAGTAGGCCATCAGTTAACTGCTGACTGCTGACATTGATACCTGATCGCTGCAGCAGAATGATCTTTCGCCGAATCATTCCAATTTGCTGCCTACTAGGCGTCGGGGTGATCGTCATTGCCGCGACGCCTGCGTACGCGTACGCGTGGACGCCGGGAACTCACATCTTCCTCGGCGAAGCGGTGATGCGATCGCTCACGCTTATTCCCGGCTCGATTGCGGAATTGATCTCCGCCTTCCCATACGATTTTCTTTACGGAAGCATCGCTGCAGACACGAGTATCGCAAAGAAGTACGCGGCCGCGGGACGTCACTGCCATTCGTGGAATGTTGGATTCGAGATTTACGATGATGCAGCGGCGCCGCGAATGCGCGCGTTCGGTTTGGGGTATCTCGCTCATTTAGCCGCTGACGCTGTTGCGCACAACTATTTCGTTCCGCATCAGCTTGCGATCACTTCGACCACTACTGCGCTAGGCCATAGCTACTGGGAAAGCAGGTTCGACACTCACATCGGCGAGCGATACAGCCGGCGCGCGCGCGAAGTGATTCTCCTCGATCACTCTGCTTCAGACGAGCATCTCGATCGCATTCTCAGCCCGACGATTTTCAGCACGCCTACGAACCGGCGAATTTTCCGCGGGATGGTTTACGTCGCGGACACCGAATCGTGGCAGCGAATCTTTCAGCTCGTGTCCGAGAAGAGCCGGTGGGATTTGCAGGAGAAGGACGTGTCGTCTTACATGGTGAGGTCTTACGATTTCATAATCGATCTTATGAATCGTTTGGACAATGCAGAGCCGCGCGCATTGGATCCGGCGGGAACGAAAGCTTTGCGCGAGGCGAAGCGTGTACGTCGCGCGGCGATCAGACGCGGTGGTGATGAGGAGGTAATTGCGTCGGTGGCAAAGACGCACTTTGGTTTACCGAGGTCTGCGTTGTCTTATTCGAAGCAGTTGTCCGAGCCTTTGTATCCGCCTGGTGATGGGGCTCAATAGGGTAGCGAGTGCGGTGCGGAAAACCCGTTCAGTTTTGGGTCAATGGTTCTCGACAGTCAGCTAGCGGGTT
>DATLDN010000040.1:0-8153 GCA_035525855.1 Gemmatimonadaceae bacterium | reverse complement strand
CCAGCGGTACCCGCTTCGCAGCTTTGGTGTGGGAATACGGGTCAACCTGTTCAACATCGCGATTCTCAAGTGGGATTACGCCAAGCCGCTCGACGTCGAAGGCCGTAAGCCCAACTGGACATTTTCACTGGGACCGAGCTTCTAAACGTTGCGCCGTCTGATAGCCCTGACGCTTGCCGTCGCCGCTTGTAGCGGTGACAGGCAGGCGGAAGAGGGCGCGCATCCGGCAGCTGTAACAGGCGGAACGGATGCAATCGCTTTACGAATACCACGCGCGGGCGGTACAGCCCGCGCGTACGTTTTTCCACGGCTCGACTCCGTAGTCTCTGCCGTCGGTGGTGCTCCAGCGATTGGCCGCGTGCTCAGCTTCGATCCCGAAGGCGGCCTCATCGCCTTTACCGACACGAAGGGACAGCCCAAGCGCCTCGATTTTAGACTCGGCGAAGTAAGATCCGCGTCGAAGGCTCCGCTCACTGCCGTCACATCGATGAATGGGACGGACATCTACGGAATCACTGCAGCAGGTGCGGTAGCCCGAATGACGCCGAGTGGCGACTGGACCTTCACTCCGCCGAAGTCAGCAGATTTTCTTTTTCCCGCGCCCGACGGAACGCTCATGATCGCGAACGAATCGGGCTCGACCTTTCATCTCTGGAGAATCCGGCCTCCAGATGAAGAAATCCTCGACAGTGCAAATGTCATAGACGTGACTCGCGGACCACGCGCGCAGGCGGGCGACCGATTGTACTTCTCTTCGCGCGACGGCGTGTCCGGTGTCACAGTGCGCGAGCTTTCTCCTCTCAAGAAAATCCGTATCGCGGGTGAAGTTGCCGCGATGTCACCGACACCCAGTGGCGATCGGGTTTTCATCGCGGTGAAGGAATCGCCGACCATCTCGATTATCGATCGCTACAGCGAAAGCATAGCGGGCTCGATTCCCTTGCCCGGCCCCGCTTCAGAGCTGCGCATCGATCCGCTGGGCGGATCCCTCCTCGCGAAGCCGGCTGCCGGCGGAGATTCGGCGTGGGTCGTTGCCATCGGAACGGGTAAGGTGACAGGAAGCATTGTTTCTCGATGGACGACTGACCTGCCGGCTTTCGCTGCCGGAGGATCCATTGCAACGCTGCGGGGCGACGACGTCGTGTTCGTAAATGCGTCGTCACTCGCGCCCACTCGAACCGTCGCCGGTGGCGCAAAGGATTACTGGTATTTCTTCAGTTGGAATGGATTTCGTCCGCGGGCGGCAAATCTCGACCAACCGGTTACTTTCGGAACAGGAGATAGCACGCCTGCAACCGACACGATGATTCCGCCGTCCACCGATTCGACGCATAGAAATCTGCCGATGCGAGACGCGTCGCCGACAATGGTTCCGCCGCTGGTTCTGCCACCTCCGGCGGCACGACCGGCGAGTGGATATGTCGTGTCTTTCGCCGCGCTTCTCAGCGAGCAGAAGGCCCGCGAAACCGCAGCTGGAATTCAGGTTGGCGGTGCGCCGGCTCGCGTCGTTCAATCACAGGCAGGTGGAACTCCGATCTTCCGGGTGATACTCGGACCATACAGCACCCGGGAGGAGGCGGAGCGCATCGGTCGCGAATCGAAGAGACAGTATTGGATTTACGAGGGCGGCCAGTGAAGCCGGAGCCACCGCTCCCCACTGGTGAATTGTATGAGCGCTTAGGACGCCAGACGTCCATCGCTCTCCGAGGCTACTCGACAGTTATCGTTGTCTCCGACAACCCGACTGCTGCTGCGCAGGTCGCGATAGGCCTCGCGCGCTCCGAAGCATCTCATCGCCGGGTCGTCGTTGGAGACCTTATCGGTGATCTTGAGCCGATTCGCGCAACGGCGTCGACCGATGACTCACATGGGATCTACGACAGCTTCGTTTTTGGGACATCACTCGAGCGAGTGATGCGCGAAGTTCCTGGAGCTGAAAATTTCAGCATTCTGACGAGCGGAACAGAATCTCCCGCGTTGCCAGAAATTCTGGGCAGTCACCGCTGGCGTCGCATTGCATCTGACTTCGCGGAGACCGACGCGCTTTTACTCCTCGTTGCATCACCTCAGGCGCCGGCTCTCGATAAACTTGCCGCGCAAGTCGACGGAGTGCTGCTTGTAGGCGATCTCGCTCTTGAAAATGTGCCGGACGCGGTCCTGCTCGCACGCATTCCACACCCTCAGGTGGCGCCGGAAACAGCCGCGGCCGAGGAGAAGATTGTAGCAGAGCCATGGTGGAGATCACGTGGAGTAACGCTCGCTACGCTTGCAGTACTGATTCTCGCATTTGCGATTGTGATGTTGCGTCCCGGCGGCATTGCCCGACGTAGCACCGCGGATACGGTGATGCTTCCCGAGCCCGTTCGCGACACCACGCCTCCCCCGAGAAAACCGGAGATGGTGGTTGCGAATCCGGCTGATTCAACCACGGCGACGGCCTACTCTGTAGAAATTGTTTCAACAAATACTCAGGAAGGTGCTAACTTTACGCTCCGTGGACTCGGAGCGATGACGCCGGCCGCTACGATATCGCTGGTTCCAATCGGCGAGACGGAAGCGATCTGGTATAAGGTGCACGCCGGAGCATTCGGCGACAGCGCGCAGGCCGCGCGGCTGTTGAGGAGTCTTCGTCGCCGTCAAATCGTTCCGGACACTGAAGGAATCGTCGTACGAACGCCATTGGCGTTGCGCGTCGACAGCGTTCCTTCTCAGGCAGCGGTAACACAAAGGACGCGGGCTAAGATCGACAGCTTCACCGCCCGCGGTGTTGCTGTTTATGCGCTCACTCAGCGCGATGGCAGTGCCAGGCTGTACGCGGGAGCCTTCGAGCGACCCGAACAGGCGTCGCTTGCAGCGACAGCGCTGCGTGTCGCCGGATTGACGCCCATCCTCGAATACCGAACCGGGAGAGTGCAGTAGTGCGACTGACGAAGCTGGAGCTTCTCGGATTCAAATCATTCGCGGACGAAACGGAGCTGTTGTTCGAGCCCGGCGTCACTGCTGTCGTCGGCCCCAATGGCTGCGGCAAATCGAACGTCTCTGATGCGGTTCGCTGGGTACTCGGCGAGCAGCGGCCGCGTGCGCTTCGCGGCGCAAAGATGGAAGAAGTCATCTTCCAGGGATCTTCCGCGCGACGTCCCGTCAACATCGCCGAAGTGTCGCTCCATTTCGAGAATGACGATGGCGCCCTCTCTGTGCCGTTTCGCGAAGTCGTCATCACGCGCCGACTGAGTCGTTCAGGCGAGAGCGATTATTTCCTCAATCGCTCTCCATGTCGTTTGCGCGACATCCATGACATGGTCCGTGGCACGGGCCTCGGCGCCGATTCAGGGGTTGTCATCGAGAGCAAGATGATTGACGCCCTACTCTCCGATCGCCCCGATGAACGACGCGAGTTATTCGAAGAAGCCGCGGGCATCGGATTGTATCGAGACCGAAAGCGCACAGCGGAGCGGCGACTCGAAGAAACCACAGTCGATCTCTCGCGCATCGACGATTTGATTTCGGAAGTTCAAACGCAGGTGCGCTCGCTCGCACGCCAGCGCCGCCGCGCTGAGAAGCATTCCGAGCTGATGGCGCGACGATTTACAGTCGAGATCGCGCTCGCGGCCAGAGAGATGGATGCGTGGCGCGACGAGCTTGCTCGACTGGAGGTTCGCGTTGCAGAGCTACGCTCGATTGTTCCGAAAGCAGACGAAGCTGTCGCGGCTGCAGAAGCTGCACGCGACGCGGCGCACGGTGCACGGGCCGCTGCAGAAGCACGTCGCAATGAGCTCGCTCGCCTTGTGTCTGATCAATCGGCGAGCACGCAACAGCTGCGAGCCGAGATTGCGGTTGCCGAAGAGCGTCAGAGAAACGCGGTGTCTCGCCGCCAGCGGGCGGAACAAGAGCGGCAGGAAGGCGATCACACAGTCGGAAAAGTTACAGATGATCTTCAGCAGGCGATCGCGCATCGAGAACAGCTCGAAGCTGAAATGGAATCCGCGCAAACTGCGTTAGCCGCTCACGTAACAGAGGAAGAAACGGTTCGCAGCGCCCTTGCGGCAGCACGCGCTGCGGTCGAGTCGGCTGATCGCGCGGCGCGAGACCTACGCGAGAAAGCACATCGTCACGATCTCGATCGACTCGGCGCACAACGCGAGCTCGAAGAGCTGGCAGCGCGGCGCGCAACTTTGATCGAAGAGCATTCGCAGCTCACCGATTCGGAGAATGCTGTTCGCCGCGAGCTTACTGATGCAGAAGAAGGTCTTGCTGTTAGTCGCCAACGTACCGCCGAATGCAATGCGACACTCGCCGCTGCGCTTGGCACCTTGCGTGCTGCGCGTGAGGAAGATTCCGCATCGCGATCCGCACTTCTCCGCGCCGAGGAAACATTCACGGCGCTCGAAGCGAAGGTGAATGCCCTCGAAGCACTCGAGCGTGAGCGTGTAGGCCTGGCCCCGGCTGCTGCGAAACTATTGGACGACCGGGACCGCTTTGGTGAGGGCGCGATCATCGGACCTCTCAGCGATTTCATAAGTGCCGACGCGGATGCTGCGGTACTCGTAGAGCGCTATCTGGGCGCGACTGTTCACGCCGTTCTCGTTCGCGACCGTGCTGCCGCCGACGCGGTGCGTGCCTGGCATGCAGAGGCGAATCCAGGATCGCTGTTACTTCTTCCTATCGACGCCGCGGTCGATGAGCAGGAATCATCGAATCACGACGTTGAAGATTTGTCGTGGATGGTGAGAACGCAGAGTGATGCGTCTCGCTGGGTGCGCGCGTTACTTGGCCGTGTGAAGTCGATTGAAAATGGAACTGGCTTCATCGATTCACGTGGTGCGATCTGGCTACCCGCCAGATTTACAGGACCGGGACCGATTCGCCGTCGCGCAGAGCTTGTCGAATCGCGCGAACAGCTGGACGAAGCGAACACCGCGCGTGAACGTGCGCGCCACGCAGCCGAATCTGCGCGCGCTGCGCTTGAAGGTGCCGAGCGTGCGTCCGCGATTGCGCAGGAAAGTGCAGCACAAGCATCGCGCGAATCCGCTGAATTCGAGGATCTCTTCACGGGCATCTCACGGCGCCATCACAGAGCAGCCCGTGAGCTCACCGAAGCGACGGCACTCCTCGATCGCCTCGCGTCGAGAGAGATGACGCTCAACGAAAACGTGATGCAGATCGAGCTGGCGGCTGCTGATCTTGTTGCAACGACAGCGTCGCATGATGCTTCCCTTGCCGATTTGAGACGACGGCTTACAGAAACTGAGGCGCGCCAGGACGCTGCACTCGACCAGCGAACATCGAGTCAGGTCGCGTGTGCGCAGTCGCAGGCGCGCTTACAGGTTGCTATGGACCGCGAGCGTCACCTTCGCGACGAGTACGCAACTGTCGCCGCACGCCTGGAATCGTTGCAGTCCGAGCTTTCCACGCTTTCCAGTGCCGACAGCCAACTAGCGGAACAGCTGGCGAGCTGGCAGATGGATCTCGCAGCACGTCAGTCGACTCTCGAAGATGCCGAATCGCGACTCGCGAGTGCGGAGCTTGCGGTCCGCACATCCGACGAGCGGCTGGAATCTTCCGAGCATGCGCTCACATCTGCGCGGCAGGAAGCAGCGACACTCAGCGAGGAACTTCATGCATCGGAGCTTCGGTACACGGAGCTTTCCGGTCGTCGCACGGCAATCCGCGAACGATTGGAAGCAGAATGGCGCCGGCCGCTCGAGTCACTTCTTGAAACGACGGAAGAGCTGGACGTCGACGACGATTCGTTGCGCGTAGAAGCGGCCGAGCTCAGAGATCAGCTCGACGCGCTTGGTCCGGTGAATCCGCTCGCTATCGAAGAACACGAAGAAGAACAGAAACGTCTCGAGTTCCTTACCACGCAGCGCGACGATCTCACTAATGCGAGGCAATCGCTTCAGCAGGCAATTCGCGAGATCGACGTGACGGCGCGTGAGCTTTTCCTCACGACCTTCGTTCAGGTCCGCGAGAATTTCCGTAAGATCTTCATGACACTGTTCGGCGGAGGCGAATGTGATCTTCGGCTTGAAACGCCCGAGTCACCGCTCGATGGCGACATCGAGATTCACGCCGCGCCGCGCGGAAAGCGCACTCAGCGAATTCATTTGCTTTCGAGCGGGGAGCGCGCGCTGGTTGCACTCTCGTTATTGTTCGGAATCTTCCTTACGAAGCCGAGCCCGTTCTGTCTGCTCGATGAGGTCGACGCGCCGCTCGATGACGCGAATATCGGCCGCTTCGTAAAAATGCTCAACGAATTCAAATCCAATACGCAGTTCATTGTGATTACTCATAACCCGCGCACGACAACGGAAGCAGCGGACGCCGTGTATGGCGTCACGATGCAGGAACCCGGCGTTTCGTCGCTCGTCAGCGTACACATGCGCGGACGTGCTGTAGATGAAGCAATTGCCGGCAACGTGCCTGCCGCAGAAACGACCGTCACCGCACTGAGCGCCTAGACATGCTTGTTGTGATGGAACACGGCGCGTCGAGCGCTCAAGTAGATCGTGTCTGCGAAGTCGTCAAGGAAATGGGTTACGAGGCTCGCCCAATGCCCGGCGCGCAGCGAACAGCAGTCGGGATTGTCGGTAACGATGGGAGAGTAGACTCATCGCGGCTCGCAGCCTTGCCTGGTGTCGTACAGGTGATTCATGTCACGCAGCCGTACAAGCAGGTGTCGCGTGAATGGCGGAGTGACGACACCGTAGTAACAATTGCTCCCGGAGTTTCCTTTGGTGGGGGCGAAGTTCCGATCATTGCTGGTCCCTGCTCCGTTGAATCCGAAGAGCAGATTGTAGAATCAGCACGCATTGTAAAAGAAGCAGGCGGCAATGCATTGCGTGGCGGCGCATTCAAGCCTCGAAGCTCCCCGTACGCGTTTCAGGGACTCGGCAAACAAGGCCTCGAGCTGCTCGCTCTGGCGCGGAAAGAGACGGGATTGCCAATCGTTACCGAGGCGATGGATGAAGAAGGCGCGAATCTCATCGCCGAGATGGGTGATTGCATTCAGATCGGCGCGCGCAACATGCAGAACTATTCACTTCTCAAAACAGTCGGCAAACTCGGGAAGCCAGTTCTTCTGAAGCGCGGTATGGCAGCGACAATTACGGACCTTCTCCTCAGCGCGGAATACATTCTGTCAGAGGGAAATCCGAATGTGATTCTTTGCGAGCGTGGAGTAAGAACATTCGATCCGGCTGCTAGAAATCTGCTCGATCTAACCGCGATTCCGATCGTACACCGCCTATCGCACTTGCCGATCATCGCGGATCCCAGCCACGGTACGGGCCTGCGGGACAAAGTAACTCCGATGGCGCGTGCCGCCATTGCTGCAGGAGCCGACGGAGTAATTGTCGAGATGCATCCGAATCCCGATCGTGCATTATCCGACGGCGCGCAGTCGCTTCACCCGAATGAATTCCGCTCGCTGGTCGAAGAGTTGCGTGCTGTAGCAGAGGCAATCGGTCGGCGGATCAGCGCCGCACCAGTAAACGGAGACCAGCGCGGACCTGAGAGAATACTTTCCTCAGGAACGGCGCATCGGATAGCGGGTAAGCATTAACATGAGAATATTCGTAACAATTGCGGCGGTTTCGATCGCCGCCGGAAGTGCACGCGCGCAGGCGCCGGAAGCGGTAATGGATAAGGCAGTGGCCAATTATGCGAGCATGAAAACAATGCGCGCAGAATTCCGGCAGACGATCACCAATCCGCTAACGGGCACGACGTCTGTATCGAACGGCGAGCTCCTGCGACGGCAGCCAAATCTTCTTGCGATCAACTTCACCAATCCAAAAGGTGATCGTGTCGTCGCCGATGGTCGTTCAGTGTGGGTTTATCTTCCGAGCACAACGCCCGGGCAGGTGGTGCGTCTCACCTCCAGCAACAGAACAGCGGAGACAGTCGATCCAGGCGCAATGTTTCTCACTTCACCGCGAAGCCGCTACACGATGAAGAGTGGAGGCACTGCGGTCGTCGGTGGAGTAAACACGAGCATCGTTCTTCTCACTCCCAAGTCGGCCAACACTCCGTTCACCAGAGCAAAGGCGTGGATCGATCCGACAAACGGAACGGTGAAGCAGTTCGAGATCGTAGATCAGAATGGCCTGACTCGAAATGTCGTGATTACGCGAGTTACCGCGAATCCGACA
>DATLDN010000023.1:0-13818 GCA_035525855.1 Gemmatimonadaceae bacterium | reverse complement strand
CGCGCTTGACCCAAACCTTGAGCTGCTCGGAAAGAGCGTTCACAACCGACACACCGACGCCGTGAAGTCCACCGGACACCTTGTAGGTGTTCTTGTCGAACTTTCCGCCGGCGTGAAGCACGGTCATGGCCAGCTCGACACCAGGAATTTTTTCAGTTGGGTGGATGTCGATCGGAATTCCGCGGCCGTTATCGGCGACAGTGATCGAGTCGTCGGCGTGGATCACGACGCTGATCTTTGAAGCGAAACCGGCGAGAGCCTCGTCGATCGAGTTGTCTACGACTTCGTAGGCGAGGTGGTGAAGACCGCGGGAGGAGGTGGATCCGATGTACATCCCGGGACGTTTTCGGACTGCTTCGAGTCCTTTTAATACCTGAATTTGCCCAGCGTCGTATCGCGCCGCGCTCGCTGTTGCTGTCTTGGCCATTCTGTGCTGTTTTACGGATTGGGGAGTACCGAACACGTCCCGAAACAGGACTTGTTCAGCGTATGTTGAATTTACAATCAAATCCGGGCGAACGCAATGCAAATATTCGCCACTAACCTATTATCCGCTAATAACTTACCGCTTCAGCGAGAATCGAATTTTTTTGACCCGTCGGGCACTCGCCTGAATGTTGAGAACCCGGATCAGCTCGGGCTCCATCAACGACAGCTCGTTCATCCATCCGTGCGTTGTAACCGCTACGAAGAGAGTACCATCCGGAGTGATCGACATGGCCTCTGTGACCTTCGCGATCTGCGGTCCGACGACCTTTGGCCAATCGTCGATCGCGTTGGCCTGGATGACTCTATCGTTGAGCCCTTTCGTTTTCAAAAATTCGGAAACCGCGAGACTCAGCCGCTCGGGCTTGAGCGGCTTCGCATCCGGGTGGGGCCGCTTTCTTCTCGCGCTCACGCCACGGTCTGAAGAATTGTTCCCGACTCGATTCGTACTCGCTCCAACTGCACGAGCTCTTCAGGAATGTCCGCGGCGCGCGGCACACAGAGGATCGTCTGGCCAAGTCCAGCGTTTTGAAGCAGTCCAAGTATTCTCTCGGAGCGTTTCACATCCAGCTCGGCGAATGGGTCATCGAGGAGAAGGAGAGGCTCCAGACGCGAAGTCGATCTCAGGGTCGCGGCCTCGAGCATTCTGAGAGCTATCGCCGCCGTGCGCTGCTGACCCGCCGACCCGAATGCCCGAAGATCTCGGCTCGCGAGTGTTATCAGCAGATCATCGCGATGAGGTCCGGCGTGGGTCATCCCGCGACGCAAATCATGCTGTCGCTGACGGTCCAGGGCGGTCGCCAGCATTTCGCGCACGTCTCCTTCGCGAGCAAAGGAAGAGTGATACGCCATTCGCGGATCGCCTTCTTCACCGATCGCGACACAAATCTCGGTGAATTCAGGAGAGTGCTCCGCAACCCATGCCGCACGATCGCACACGATGACCGCTCCCGATTCGGCGAGCGCAGGCTCCCATGCCGCGACGGCATCCTCGCCCGAGCCACTGCGGGTAGCGTCGCGAAGAGCTGCGTTTCTTTGCAGCAACGCTGCGCGGTACTGTTGAAGTGCAGACAGATATTTTCGCGATGAAAGCGCGAGAACAAGATCGAGATAGCGTCGTCTCTCGCCCGGTGATCCCGCTACGAGCTGGATGTCGCGCGGTGAAAACATCACTGAGGGCAGCGCACCGAACGCGTCGCTCATGCGCGCGAGAGGAAGCCCATCCATCGTCACGCGCTTTTTGCGTCCCGCGAGATCGAACCCGACGCCAAGCACGTGCTCCGCATCGATCCGCGCGTTCAACGCAATGTGAAATCCTCTCGTCCCGAATCGAACAACGTCCTGATCGCGCGCGCCCCGCGCACTACGAAGAACCTGGAGATAGTAAATCGCCTCGAGGAGATTGGTTTTTCCCTGGCCGTTCTCGCCGACGATGGCGAGGCCTGCCTCGGGGAAATCCATATCAACCTGCTCGAGGTTTCTGAAATCGCGAATGGCCGAGCTGCGCAGCCAGACGCGCTGCTCGCTCATTTTCCGGTGAACCCGGGTTTGCGCTTTTCGAGAAAAGCTTTGGTTCCTTCGCGCATGTCGCTCGTTGCCGCAAGTAATCCGAAATGCGTCGCTTCGAGAGCGAGCGCGCTATCGAGAGGCATCTCCAATCCAAATGTCACTGACTCGATGCACGCTGCGATTGCGAGCGGGCCATTCGCAAGAATGTCAGTGAGCATTTGTGTCGCAGCCGCCATTAGCGCATCAGGAGCGACAACTTTGTTCACCACTCCGAGCCGATAAGCCTCCTGAGCGTCGATGGTCTCGCCTGTCAGGAGCAATTGAAGGGCGCGTCCCTTGCCGATCAATCTCGCGAGTCGCTGAGTACCTCCGTACCCTGGAGCGGTGCCGAGTTTTACTTCGGGTTGGCCGAATTTCGCTTGCTCGGATGCAATTCGGATGTGGCATGCAAGCGCAAGCTCACATCCTCCACCGAGAGCAAATCCATTCACAGCCGCGATCACCGGTTTCGGCGACGTCTCGAACTGTCGGAAGATTCGCTGGCCTTTCGCTGCAAGCTCGCGCGCCGTTATCGCATTTTCTTTTGCGAGCTCCGAGATATCCGCACCGGCAATGAACGCTCGCCCCGCACCGGTAACGATCAATCCCTTGATATCATCTCGCGAACGAACTTCGTCGATCGCCTGGCCCAGCTCGGAAATAGTCGCCGCGTTCAGCGCGTTCAGCTTGTCGGGGCGATTTACAGTGAGGGTGGCGATTCCGTCGGCCGCATCGAGGGTCACGGATTGGTAGGGCATAGCGCGCGAGTTGAGGTAGCGTGGTGGCGAGTGTAATGTACGCGACCCCTCAACCTTCCGCCTCCTAAACGCGCGCGACTTCATGGCTCAGAAGTGGATACTGAGAAAGGGCTCGAAGGAGAGCCGCTTTCGCTATGTCGCGCCCGATGGCAAGAGGGTCGGGCGCGATCAGCTGGAGCGGATCAATGCTCTCCGCATTCCGCCGGCGTGGCGTGAAGTTCACATCGCCGTGAGCAAGACAGCTCCCGTCCAGGCGTGGGGGCTCGATGCTCGCGGGAGAAAGCAGTACCGCTATCATGCGCGCGCCGTTCAGAAAGGCGAGCTTTCGAAACATTACCGTGTGCGGCAGCTGGCTCGCGATCTTCCACGAATCAAGCGTCGCCTCGATCGCGATTTCAGGCGGCGGGATTTCTCCACGGAAAGAATCTGTGCAGGAATTATCCTGCTCATTTCCGACGCGTTCTTCCGCGTTGGTAGCGATCGCTATGAGCAGGAAAACAATACTTTCGGAATCACGACGCTTCGCAAATCGCACGTGGCGATTGACGGCGACATCATTCGATTTTCTTATCGGGGCAAGCGCTCGATCAAACAAACGCAATTTCTCGAAGATCATGCGATGGCGCAGTTCATTCAGTCGCTGCTCGATACTCCGGGACGGCGGCTGTTCCGATACGAGGAGGATGGTGACTGGCACAACGTGAGCGCGCGAGATGTAAATGAATACCTCAGGGATCTCGCGGATTTTCCATATACCGTGAAGGACTTTCGCACATGGGGTGGAACGTTACGGATGGCGACGGTCCTCGCCGACCTCGGCACAGCGAAGAACGAGAACGCGCGGAAAAAAACAGTAACGCAAGCGGTGCGGCTCGTTGCGTCTGAATTGCACAACACGCCCGCGATTTGCAGAAAATCCTATGTGCATCCGATTCTCATTTCGCGTTACGTGCGGAACGGAGCGACGATCCAGGTGAAGCACCCGGTGCGACGAGCGCAGCGGCATTCGCGTTTCGAGCACACGCCTGAAGAGAAGGCACTCATCGATTTTCTTGCGCAGCATTTTCCCGAGCGGCGTAAAGAGCGCCGGGTCGCTGAATAGTGCGTTACGTCCTCGCGATCGACGAAGGGACAACGGGCACGACGTGTCTCGTTGTTTCTAATGATGGTCGAATTGTTGGACGAGGCTATCGGGAAATCACCCAGCATTTTCCGAAACCCGGATGGGTTGAGCACGATGCGAACGAAATTTTCGATCGAACCATAGATGCCGCCCGCGATGCGATTGAGCAGTCGGGCGTAACACCCGAAGCGATCGGCATTACGAATCAACGCGAGACTGTTGTCGTTTGGGATCGGCAAACGAGCGAGCCAGTTGGGCGCGCGATTGTTTGGCAAGATCGAAGAACTGCCGAACGATGCAGGGAATTGGCCGATTCATCAGCGCGGATTACTGAGCTGACGGGTTTGCCTCTCGATCCATATTTCTCCGCGACGAAGCTGGAGTATATCCTCCGCGATCCCGAGCTGCGCAAACGTGCTGACGCAGGAGAGCTCGCCGCAGGCACAATTGATACGTGGCTTATCTGGCGATTAACGGGCGGGGAAGTACACGCAACCGATCCCACGAATGCTTCGCGCACAATGTTGTTCGACATCGACGCGCGTGAATGGAGCGACGAGCTGTGCGCAATATTTGGAATTCCAAAGGCGATGCTTCCTGAAGTGCGCCAATCAAGTGGCGACTTCGGGGTTGCCCACCACGATGGGCTACCCGGTGGAATGCCGATCCTCGGAGTAGCCGGCGATCAGCAGGCTGCGTTGTATGGTCAAGGATGCTGGAGCGCTGGCGAGGCAAAGAACACTTATGGAACCGGCGCGTTTCTGCTTCTGAATACCGGAGCAAAACGTCCACATGCCGGGGAAGGGCTGCTCACGACGGTCGCATGCGATGCGAGTGGCGGTTACGCGTATGCGCTCGAGGGATCGATCTTCATAGCAGGGGCGGCGGTGCAATGGCTGCGAGATGGTTTGCGCATTATCGACAATGCGGCTGAGACCGAAGCACTCGCGCGCTCGCTCGATTCGAACGACGGAGTGTATTTCGTTCCGGCACTGGTTGGGCTTGGCGCTCCGCACTGGGAGCCTGAGGCACGGGGCACAATCACTGGACTTACCCGTGGAACTACGCGTGCACACCTGGCGCGCGCAGCACTCGAGGCGATGGTTTATGGAACTGCCGACGTGTTCGACGCGATGGGCACAGCGAGCGGAGTCCCGTTCGCTAGACTAAGAGTTGATGGCGGCGCCGCTGTAAATGACTGGATGATGCAATTTCAGTCAGACATCATTCGGCGGGATGTCGAGCGGCCGGAGATGGTTGAGTCTACCGCATTCGGAGCCGCGGGATTAGCGGGAATTGCGGCGGGTGTGTGGAAGGATGCAAATGAATTTCTCTCTGTGAAAAGCTACAAGAAATTTTCGCCGACCATGTCCCGCGCCGATGCGGCCGATCTTCGCGCGGGCTGGCAGCGGGCTATCGATACGACCCTCTTCTGGGCACAGCGATGATAAACAAGGAAGACGCCGAAGACGGATTTAACCCGTTGGGTTTTGAGTCAACAGTTCTCGGCCTTCGGCTTTCGAGTAATGGGTCGTCGGTAACCCAGAACCCCGGACCCGTTAGCTGACTGCCGAGAACCATTGACCCAAAACCGAACGGGTCAAATCGCCTCTGCAACAACCACGTTCTCTGCAACTGTTATCTCGAAGGGGCTAAGCAAGTTAGGTATATTGTCACATAACCAATTACGAAGAGGAAATTCAGATGGCCGACAACTCCGAGAAGGTCAAGGACATCATCGAGAAAGAGCTCGGTGTCGAGCGAGAAAAGCTGACTAATGAAGCCAGCTTTATCGAAGATCTCGGGGCTGACAGTCTCGACATCGTCGAGCTCGTCATGGAATTCGAAAAGGAATTCAATATCGACATCCCTGATGAAGACGCCGAAAAGCTCCGCACGGTCGGTGATGCGCTGGCCTATCTGAACACGAAGGTTCCGGCGTAGTGAAAAACCGCGTCGTCGTCACCGGTATGGGGGCGATAACACCGGTCGGGAACGACGTGGCGACGACTTGGCGCGCTTTATTGGATTGCAAGTCGGGCGCAGGACCAATCACGCATTTTGATGCGACGAATTTTCCTGTGCGCTTTGCATGCGAAGTGAAGAATTTCGATCCACTGAGCGTGATGGACAGGAAGGAAGCAAAGCGCGCCGATCAATTCACACAGTACGCTGTTGGTGCTGCAAATCAGGCAATGCATGATGCCGGTCTCATCGAGCGAAACGGAATGGATCCCGATCGTATCGGCGTAATCGTTGGAAGCGGCATCGGCGGGCTTCGCAGCTTCGAGGAGCAGCACGATGTCTATCGACAGCGTGGTCCGGGCAAAATCTCCCCATTTTTTATTCCGATGTTCATCTCGGATATCGCCGCGGGGATCGTGTCCATGCAGTTCAATGCGAAAGGCCCAAACTACGCTACCGTATCAGCTTGTGCGACGAGCGCTCATGCGATAGGTGATGCCTTCCGAACCATTCAATACGGCGACGCCGACGTCATGATAACAGGCGGTGCCGAAGCTACGGTAACGCCCATGGCTATTGGTGGTTTTGCGAACATGAAGGCTTTGTCGGAAAGAAACGAATCGCCGGAAACGGCCTCGCGTCCGTTCGATGCAACGCGAGACGGATTCGTGATGGGCGAAGGGTCGGGAATGGTTATTCTCGAAGAGCTCGAGCATGCGAAGGCTCGAGGCGCTCGCATCTACGCCGAAATTGTCGGGTATGGTGCGACCGGCGACGCCTACCATTTGACTGCTCCCGCGCCAAACGGCGAAGGTGCGCAACGCGCAATGAAGCGTGCGCTCAAAGACGCAAACCTTCGCACGGACGAAATTCAATACATCAACGCGCATGGCACCTCGACGCCCGCCAATGATCTCAACGAAACACTCGCGATCAAGGCAGTCTTCGGCGATGATGCAAAGACGGTGAACGTCAGCTCCACCAAGTCCGCAACCGGCCACATGCTCGGTGCCGCGGGTGCAGTCGAGTTCCTCATCAGCGCTCTCACTGTCATGGACGGGATTATTCCTCCGACGATCAACTATGAGAACGCTGATCCGGAATGCGATCTCAACTACACGACAAATTCGCCAGTTAAGCGTGATGTGACCGCCGTTTTGAGTAACAGCTTTGGCTTCGGCGGGCATAACACAACGCTCGCCGTAAAGCGATTCTCGGAGTAGAGATGACGTCGAACGCGGATTTCGATCTCGACCGCATATGGGATGCACCATTGCGTCGAGTAGCCGAGAAAGTGCTCGATGGTATACGCCTCGATGATGCTGACGCAGGAATATTGTTCCGCTCGCCGGACATCCTCGGCCTTGGTGCACTCGCGTCGCACGTGAACGCGCGGCTCCACGGCGACGTCGTTACGTTCGCGGCGAATCAGCATATCAATCCGACGAACGTTTGCTATCTGCGAAAAACCTGTGTGTTTTGTTCCTTCGCGCGATTGCCGAAAGAAGACGGAGCATACCGCTACACGATGGATCAGATCCTCGCGGAAGCAGCGCCGGCAGGCAATGGATTGACCAAGGAATTCCACATCGTTGGCGGACTGGACATGCATGCGGGCCTCGGCTACTACAGCGATATGTTCCGCGAGCTCAAGTCGCATTTTCCGCACGTTCACATCAAGGGACTGACGGCTGTAGAGATCGCGCACATTGCGCGAATCGAGAAGATGTCGATCGAAGATGTGTTGATCGCATTGCGCGAAGCGGGTCTCGATACGTTGCCCGGTGGCGGCGCCGAAGTTTTCGGTCGTGGCGTGCGAATGGAAATCGCCGACAAGAAACTTGCTGCAGAAGATTGGATCAAAGTTCATCGAACCGCGCACCAGCTCGGCATTCGCTCGAATTGCACGATGCTTTACGGTCATGTCGAGACAATCGAAGATCGCGTCGAGCATCTCGGAATGCTTCGCTCGCTTCAGGACGAGACCGGTGGTTTCCTGGCGTACATCCCGCTTGCATACCACCCGGACCACAATGATCTCGGTAAGGAGCTCGGACGCGAGGGAACTGCGACAACAGGTTTCGACGATCTAAGGAATCTCGCGGTTGGACGATTGTTCCTCGACAACTTCCTGCACATCAAGACGCACTGGATTATGGTCACGCAGTTCCTCTCGCAGGTATCACTGTCATTCGGCGTCAACGATCTCGAAGGAACCGTCGTTCGTGAGAAGATCTATCACGAAGCGGGAGCAACCACGCCACAGGCGATGGCGCTGGACGATATCCTGAAGCTCATTCGCGATGCCGGGAAAATTCCTGCAGAGCGCGATTCGTTCTACAACATTCTGCGAACCTTTAACGGTCCGCACGCGGTGGCGGCATGACGCTTAGAATCGGCCGCATTCCGTACATCAATTGCTATCCGGTCTACGGTGCGATCGATCGTGGAATTGTGCCGCTCGCTGCTGATCTCGTCGATGGAGTTCCGACAGCGCTGAACGCAAAAATGGCGTCTGGTGACTTGGATGTCAGCGTTGTATCCGCAGTGGAGTACGCTCGCGATTCGCGAAGATACCTATTGCTTCCCGATCTCGCGATTTCCTGCGACGGCCCGGTACGCAGCGTGATGTTGTTTTCGAAACGCCCGGCGACTGAGCTGACCGGACGGCGAGTGTTGGTGAGCCGCAGCTCGATGACTAGTGTTGCGCTGCTCGAGCTTCTGTTCGAGAACGTGTGGCATTCAGATCCCGTCTTTGCACCGACCAATGCAGAGATCAGCGACGTCGCAGGCTTCGGCGCGGAAGAACATGATGCACGCCTTGTAATTGGTGATGCGGCGCTGTTGCTGGAGAGCACAGGCCGAGGCATTTACGATCATGCGTACGACCTGGGCAACACGTGGAAGCAATGGACCGGATTGCCCTTTGTATTCGCAGTTTGGGTTGCGCAGCGAAATGTCGCCGTCGATGAAGCACTTGCCGCGCACGCTGCGCTTATTAATTCGCGTAACTGGGGCATCGAACATGTCTCAGAGCTGGCAAATCAAGCTGCGGATGCGACGGGCGTTCCGTACCCGGCGTGTGAGGAGTACTTGTCTGGACTGGATTACGGTCTGTCGTATCCACATCTTGCTGGTCTCACCGAGTTTTATCGCCGCCTCGTCGAGCGGGGCAGCGTCCCGAATGGCACTCTGACTTTTCTCCCGGCGGCGTAGTGGTTCGCGACCTACTCGATTTTTACAGGGACGCTCCGCTCGTGGAGCTTGGTGTCGAAGCAGACCGCGTTCGGCAGCAGCTGCATCCGGAAAACGTCGTTACGTATATCATCGATCGTAACATCAACTACACGAACGTCTGCGTCGCGGATTGTGGTTTCTGTGCGTTCTACCGGCGGCCGAAGCACGGCGAAGGCTACACGCTGTCGTTCGAGCAGATCGGTGCGAAGATCGATGAGGCAAAAGCGCTCGGCGCCGTACAGATACTCATTCAGGGCGGGCACAATCCGTACATCCCGTTCCAGTGGTATCTCGACTTGATGTCTTACATCAAGCGCAATCATCCGATTCACATTCACGGATTCAGTCCGAGCGAAGTCGATTTCTTTGCGAAGCTCTTTCGCATGGAAGCAATCGATGTGATTCGCGCGCTTCGCTCTGCGGGACTCGATTCAATTCCCGGCGGCGGTGGCGAGATTCTCGTGCAGCGCGTACGCGATCTCGTCGCGAAGAAGAAAGCAGGCGCTGATCGCTGGCTCGAGATCATGGAGCTGGCGCACGGCGAAGGAATGAAGACTTCCGTGACGATGATGTACGGCCTCGGCGAAACGCTCGAGGAGAGGATGGAGCATCTCGAGCGCGTGCGGGAAGTGCAGGCGCGGACCGGGGGCTTCACGGCATTTATCTGCTGGCCGCTGCAACCTGAGAACACGCCGACCATGTCGCATCAGCCGAAGACGGGCGCGGACGAGTATCTCAGAACCGTTGCCATCTCACGAATTGTTCTCGACAATGTTCCGAATATTCAATCCAGCTGGGTCACCATGGGAATGAAGGTCGGACAGATCGCGCTGCGATTTGGCTGCAACGACTTCGGATCGTTGATGATCGAAGAGAATGTCGTGTCGGCGGCGAATACAACGCATCGTACGAGCACCGCGGAGATGGAACGGTTGATCAGGGATGCGGGCTTCACACCGATGCGACGGCGTCAGGACTACTCGATTATCGACACGCCGGCGAATGCCGCCTGAGCGGCGGAGCATCGTTCGCACCGGCATCGGCTACGACTCACACTGCTTCGCTCCTGGAGCCGCATTGATACTGGGCGGCGTGAGCATTCCACATGAAAGAGGATTAGTAGGGCACTCCGATGCTGATGCCGTCGCTCATGCATTGACCGACGCAATACTCGGTGCAGCTTCCGAGGGCGATATTGGATCGCTGTTTCCCAACACCGATCCCGCGAACAAAAATCGGAATTCGCTCGAGATGCTTCAGATCGCCGTCGATCGTGTCGAGTCGAAAGGCTTTGTGGTTGCGAACGCGGACATTGTTGTGATTGCTGAACAACCGGCGATCGGCCCGCACCGCGATGCGATGCGCACGGCACTTGCGCGGGTGTTACACATTTCCGCTGACGCCGTGAGCGTCAAAGGTAAGAGCAACGAAGGAATGGGCTGGATTGGCAGAGGCGAAGGCATAGCGTGCATTGCCATCGCCGGACTCGCGGAACGCGGCGAGTAAGCTTTGAACATCGAAGGTATTCTCGATTCGCTCAGTCATCTGCCGCTCGGCCTGGTTTATCTCTGTATCGGCGCCATCTCCGCGATTGAAAACATTTTTCCGCCGTTTCCCGCAGACGCAGTAGTAGCATTCGGAAGTTTTCTTGCTGCGCGTGGAACGGGATCACCAATCACCACATTCTTCTGCGCGTGGGTCGGCAACATCCTTGGCGCCGCGCTCATGTATTACATCGGACGACGGTATGGATCGGGGGCATTCGTCCAACGCCTCGAGCGATGGGTTGGAAAGAATGCCGAAGAGCGGTTCATGAAGCTCTATGGGAAGTACGGACTCCCTGCATTGTTCGTCAGCCGATTCCTTCCGGCCGTTCGTTCTCTGGTCCCACCGTTAGCCGGAGCAATGAAGCTGCCTCCGCTGCCGGTTGCACTTGCTGTGTCGTCGGCATCGGGAATCTGGTTCGCGTTCATCACCTGGATTTCATTCCGCGCCGGCTCCGACTGGGATGTTCTGTACGCGAAGATCGTTCACTCGAGTAAGGTCATTGGGGGCGGCGTCTCCGTCGTCATCGTGCTTCTCGCGATATTTCTGTACATCAGATACAGACGGAAAAAGAGTTGAGCACTGCGGCGCTTGCGCAAATTTCCGACGAGTTATCGCGCGCGTTTTATCTCGAGCGATTTCATGACTTCCTCGCGGTAGAGAAGGGTGCGTCAGTGCGAACTGATGAGGCCTATCTTCGTGATCTCGCGCGGTTCGCGACGTTTGCAAGATTGAAGGGAGCCGCTGCACCGACGAACGTCGGTGCGCGGACGTTGCGTGAATACGTGTATCACCTGAAGGATCTTGGATTGGCCCCGGCGTCGATACGCCGCAACGTCTCGGCGGTGCGCAGTTACTTCAGGTTCATGCTCGACGAAGGACACGTCGTGCGCGATCCGAGTCAACGCCTGGAAACTCCGAAGCGTTGGCGCACGCTTCCCGAAGTTTTAACCGCCGATGAAGTCGAGAGACTTATCAAAGCGCCGTCGCTCGATGAGCCGCTCGCGTTTCGCGATCGCGCAATGCTCGAGATTGCATACGGCGCCGGCCTTCGCGTCTCCGAATGGATTTCCCTCGGTGTCCGCGACGTGCTGATGGACGAGCATCTCGTCAGAGTTTTTGGTAAGGGCGGCAAAGAACGTGTTGTGCCAATTGGGCGTCCCGCTATTGGCGCAGTTGCGATTTACACTCGCGAGCTGCGCCCCAAGCTCGAGCGCGGAAAAGGGAAGGGAATCCTATTTCTGAATGCCCGCGGCGAGCCTCTATCTCGCATGGGTGCGTGGAAGATTTTGCGAAAGTACGTAACTCAGGCAGGCATTACCAAGCGTGTGACGCCTCACACACTGCGGCATTCATTCGCCACTCACCTGCTCGAAGGTGGCGCTGACCTGCGTGCAGTGCAGGAAATGCTCGGTCATGCAGATATTTCGACAACTCAGATCTACACCCATATAGATCGCGAGTATCTGCGCACAGTCCATCGACAGTTTCACCCACGATCATGATCCTCGTCATCGACAACTACGATTCGTTTACCTACAACCTCGTTCAGTATCTTGGCGAGCTTGGCGAGGATCCTGTTGTCAAAAGAAACGATGCGATCACAGTCGATGAGATCGAGTCGATGGCTCCGATGGGAATTGTTATTTCTCCAGGTCCCGGAGTTCCCGCGGATGCAGGCATTACTGTCCCGCTCGTTAAACGGTGGGGACCGACGATTCCGACACTAGGCGTTTGTCTTGGCCATCAGGCGATTGCAGAAGCGTTTGGTGGACGCGTTACGCTCGCTCCCGTGCTGATGCATGGCAAGACTTCATCCGTTCACCACGACGGCAAAGCTCTGTTTCATAACCTCCCTTCGCCTCTGAGAGTTATGCGCTATCATTCATTGACAGTTGAGCATGACTCGTTGCCCGAACAGCTGGAAGTGATTGCGTGGGGTGACGACGACAAGTCTGAGGTGCACGCGATAAGACACAAGGAGCACCCGGTCTGGGGTGTTCAGTTTCATCCGGAATCGGTGATGACTGAATATGGCCGTGAGATTCTCGGAAATTTTCTAACTCTCGCACGATGAATCGCCCTCTTCTTATGCTGCTCGCCGCTTCCGCGGCGATTGCCGTTTCTGCGCAAGCTCAAGTGCCTGCGCCCGCTCCAACGCCTCCGGCGGTGAGTCCGCCCATCGATACCAGCTACGTCGAGTATCGCGAAAGCTGGATTTCGCTTCCACTCGGCGTAGGCCTGCGCATTCCGTCGTACAATCGAGTCGATGGTGCAGTGATTCCATGGGGACCAAAGATTTCGCTTGCTGATGATCGTATTCGCATCGATCCGACGATTGCGTATCGATCGCACATCGGAAAGATCGATCCGTTCATTCTTGCAACTGCGCGCATGAATGGAGGTTGGGGACTCGAGCTCGCCGGTGGTCGCGGGACGTTTACGAATGATGCGTGGATTCGTTCCGATATTGTGAATTCTCTCGCGGCGTTATTCGTCGGGAGCGATTCGCGGAATTATTTCCGCTCCGAGCGATTCTGGGGATTTCTTTCCGATCAGATTGGACTCCGGCATATGACTTTGACTCCTGCGATCGGGGTGCGAATGGAGCATGATCGGTCTACCGGAGTTCCAGTAAGGCACACGACTGCTCCATGGAGCATGTTCAGCAAGAACGACACGCTCAAGATGCGCCGAACGAATCCGCAGATTGATACGGGGAATGTCGGCTCAGTGCTTGGGCGCGTCGTTGGTGATTATGAGCGTGAAGGCGTCAAGGGATCGTTCGAGGGTCTTGTGGAGCGCTCATTCGAAACTCCGCGACGACACATCCCTTTGCCCGACAAGTTCCTCGATATTTCCAATTTTACGCAGGTAACGCTGCATGCCGTTCTCGGATTCCCGACGTTCCGCACCCAGCGTTTTGATTTTCGAGGTCACACGGTATTTACGAGCGGTGACCTGACGCCACGCCAGCGTTACGCGTATCTGGGCGGTGCAGGCACGCTTGCCACGGTTGATCTACTCGCAGTCGGTGGCGACCGTCTCTTCTTCGCAGAGGGCACGTATTCCGTTCCGCTCGAAATGATCGTTCTTCCTGTGATTGGGAGCCCGGTTGCGAGCCTGCGTTACGCGGCGGGTTCCGCGGGTTCGGGA
>DATLDN010000022.1:0-42232 GCA_035525855.1 Gemmatimonadaceae bacterium | reverse complement strand
TACGTTGCTGAGCTTGATGCAGCTCATGAGCGCGCCAAGCGCGCATACGCAGCCCGCGATTCTGCTGAGTATCTCGAGATCTTTCATCCGGATCTCGAGTACACACAGCTCGATGGCCGCACGATCAGCCGCGATCAGCTCCGGCAAAATGTCAGCACACAGCTCGCGCATGTTGACACTGCGGCGAGCGAGTACCATCGGGATGAGCTTATTGTTGGCAGCCCCAGTGAGGTAACAGAAGTAGTCGACCAGACGGCGACTTTCAGCGTGCGCGCGTTCGGCTTGATACGTCGCGAATGGCGGGTCGATCGTCGTGGTCGGTATCAATGGTGTCGGACGTCCGCGGGATGGCAAATCCGGCGTGTTCAGATTATTTCCGAGAAAGTTATACCCCTTCGAACTCAGCTGTCATTGCACGCGAAACCGTAAATTGTTTTATCGTTGCTCGGTTAGTTTTCGCTCTACCCTCAATCCTGAAAAATGAGAATTACAATCGTACTCGGGTTCACCGCTCTGGCGACACTTGCACAAACGGCTCGCGCGCAAGGCGCTGCGGCGAAAACTTCACCGGGCTGTGTCGAGCGAGCCGCAGAAGCCATGAGCAACCCTCGAACGACGCCGATCGAATCGGTCAAACTGCCGCCCGGCAATCCGATGCCGCAGCTCGCAGCGGGTGAGCCTGCAAAGTTCCAGGTTTCTGTTCTGGTCGACACAACCGGGCGTGCCGATTCGACGACGATCCAACTTCCTGCCGGCCTCGATGACTATTCGGCGAGTTCGATCCGTAAAGTTCTTCCGGCCTGGCGTTTCATTCCCGCAACAGTGGGTGTGTGTCCCGTGCGCCAGGTGCTGAAGCTGACATTTTCGCGGAAGTAGTGAGAGTTGCGAACTGTCATTAGAATCATCGGAATTCTTCTCGTAATCTCGGGAGTCATATGGTTCCTACAAGGGATAAACGTGATTCCGGGCAGCTTCATGACAGGCCAGATGAGTTGGACGATCTACGGAGCGATAACAGCGCTGCTCGGACTTGCTCTGTTTATTGGAGCAAAAAAGCCGCGGAAGGAAAATTCGCCCAGGTAAAAGCATGAAACCGGTTATCGACCACATACAGATAACCGTCAAAGACATGAGCGTTGCAATTCCCTTCTACGACAAGCTCATGCCGCTCCTTGGATTCGAGATCGATAAAAAAACGAGCGCAGTGATCAAAGAACATGAGTTCCACGTCGTCGAATACAGTCATCCACTTCTGGCATTCGCGATCACTTCACCAAGAAAATCATTTGCAGAAGAGACAATCAATCGACGAAAGCCCGGAGCGCTCCATCATCTTGCGTTTCGTGCGGACTCGCGCGCAGAGGTCGACAGGCTTCACCGTGAGCTCGAGGGAATCGGCGCTACTATAGTAACGACACCTAGAGAGTATCCCGAATACACTCCGGCCGGCTATTACGCTCTCTACTTCAAGGACATCGAAGGGATCAAGTACGAGATCGTTTCCACTGGAGCGCCTCAACCGTAATGTCGTTCGGCCGTTCGATTCTCCTGGCCGCCGCGCGAAGTCGCCGCCTGAATGATTTCGCATTGCGAAGCGACATCGTAAAACGCGCGACCCGGACCTTCATGCCGGGAGAGAATCCGGAGGATGCACTCGTAGCAGGCGCCGCAATCGCTGCAACCGGCCGCGGACTGATCTTCACTCAGCTTGGTGAAGCGATCACTAATCCTGAAGCAGCAATCGCAGTGCGCGATCACTACATGGGATTTTTCGATCGAATCAAAGAGACAAATCTTCCTGCACACGTGAGTGTAAAGCCAACGCAGCTTGGGCTCGATCTCTCCTTCGATGAGTGCGAGGCGAATCTGCAAATGCTTTCCGCCAAGGCGGAGCAAAGTGGATCCGCGTTGTGGCTCGACATGGAAGATTCGAGCTACGTCGATCGAACTCTCGATCTATATATCGCGCTCAAGAAGAATCACCCGTCGACCGGAATTGCACTGCAGGCGTACCTGTATCGCTCGCCGGATGATCTTTCGAGACTGATGGAATTCGCTCCCGTGATTCGACTCGTGAAAGGAGCGTATGACGAGCCGGCGAAGATTGCATTCCCGAAGAAGAGCGACACTGACCGCGCGTACTTCGAGCTCGCGTCCCAAATGCTCGAGGGCGCACGCGATGGTCATTGTACACCGATTTTTGGTACACACGACTTGGCCCTAATTGCGCGAATTGTGGAGCGAGCAGCAGCAATCGGCGTTGCAAAGAATGACTATCAGATTCACATGCTGTACGGAATTCGCGATTCCGCACAGCGTCGTCTTGTTGCCGAGGCGCACGTGGTGAAGACGCTTATAAGCTACGGGGCTGCGTGGTTCAAATGGTACATGCGCCGTCTTGCGGAGCGTCCCGCGAATGTTTTATTCGTAGCTAAATCGATATTCGGTTGAGCAGCCGCGTCGAACGGATCACGTTGTCGACGCGACATACAAATCAGTTTCCGAAGAGGGAGTTACTGTGGCCAAGGGGATTCATTTTATCACCGTCGTGCTCTCGCTCACGTTCGTGCAGACGGTGGTCGCGCAAACGCCATCTAAATCTCCAACTGCTGCAACTCCCATCGGCACGTGGCGTGGCACATCCACGTGCCTCGTACGTCCGTCACCATGCAATGACGAGATCGTGATTTATCGCATCACACCGATGAAGGCAGCAGACAGCGCCGCGATGGACGCACGCAAGATTGTTCGCGGCGAAGAACAGGAGATGGGTGTCCTCGACTGTCAGCTGTTGCGGCAAAGTGGACAACTTACTTGCAAACTCCCGCGCGGGACGTGGCAGTTCCGCGCTTACGCCGATAGCCTCACCGGAGAATTGCTACTTCCCGATAACACTCGGTTTCGGGAAGTGCGGGCAATACGGGTCAAATAAAGCAACCGCGTGATTCGCACGCCGTTAAAGCTTTTTTGTCAGCCACGTCCCCTGAGCCTTAACCAAATCATTTTCCATCGCGATCGACCGTAACCACATCGGCATCGTCACCGAAGGTAGATTCATTCACCAGGAGCAGTGAATGGATCAGCAGCCGTTTGTCGAAGACATCGAGACGTACGCGCAGGATATTGTCGATACCGTACGTGAGCCGCTGTTGATGCTGGACACGGACCTTCGAGTACAAAGCGCAAACCGCGCGTTCTACGAGACATTCCAGGTATCAGCGATTGAAACTGAAAATCAGCTGATTTACCACCTTGGCAATGGTCAGTGGGACATTCCATCTCTGCGAACTCTTCTCGAGGATGTGATACCTGCAAGCTCGGTCTTCAATGACTTCGAGCTCGAGCACACGTTCCCGAAAATCGGCCGTCGAATAATGCTGCTGAACGGCCGCAAGCTGCGCGCGGGAAGTCACTCCGCGATCATCGTGCTCGCAATGGAAGACGTGACGGAGCGACGAAGATCTGAAGCGGATCTGCGCGCGATCGAAACTTACGCGCAGGACATCGTCGACACCGTTCGCGAGCCACTGCTGATCCTCGACACGACACTGCGCGTGCAATCAGGTAATCGCGCGTTCTACCATACGTTCAAAGTTTCACCGGCCGAAACCGAGAATCGACTGATTTACGAGCTCGGCAACGGGCAGTGGGACATTCCGGCCCTGCGTACTCTTCTCGAAGATATCGTTCCAAAGAGCTCCGTCTTCAATGACTTCGAGCTGGCTCATGATTTCCCTGCGCTGGGGCGAAGAGTGATGCTCCTGAACGCGCGAAAGCTGCAGGCCGGACATCATGGCGAGCTCGTTGTGCTGGCAATGGAAGACGTAACCGAGCGACGGCGCGCCGAGGAAGAGGCGAGTGCAGCGAAGGAAGCATCGGAGGCTGCAAATCAGACAAAGAGCATGTTCCTCGCGAATATGAGTCACGAGCTGCGAACGCCGCTCAACGCGATCGTTGGATATTCGGAAATGCTTCAGGAAGAAGCAACGGAGCAGGGTCTCGATTCTTTTGTTGTCGACCTCGACAAGATCCATGCGTCAGGCAGACAACTTCTCGGCCTCATCAACGACATCCTCGACTTGTCGAAGATCGAAGCAGGAAAGATGGACTTGTTTATCGAGAACTTCGATTTGAGCGCGCTGATCGACGACGTTGCGGCGACTCTCATACCGATGGTAAAGAAAAATGCAAACGTTCTGAAGATCGAGCGCACGCCCGACCTCGGCGGCATGCGCGCGGACCAGGCTAAAGTGCGGCAGGCATTGTTCAATCTGCTCTCGAACGCCGCCAAGTTCACGCATGATGGCACCATTACGCTTCATGCATTGCGAGAGCGAATGGATGACTCGGAATGGATCGTATTCCGTATCGTCGATACAGGCATCGGACTCACGCCCGAGAAACTGCTCCGGTTGTTTCAGGACTTTACGCAGGCCGATGCGTCCACCACCCGGAAATTCGGCGGTACAGGATTGGGGTTGGCGCTCACTCGAAGGTTCTGCCAGATGATGGGTGGCGATGTCACCGTGCGGAGTGAGGATGGCGCAGGAAGCACGTTCACGATCAAGCTGCCGGCAATCGTGACCGATCCTGAAACATCGGAGACTGAGGATCAGCCTGGTGAGGATAAGCACCCGAGGAACGCCGACCGGCGAGACGGGGATCCTGCGCCTGCAGAAGGCACATGCGTACTCGTCATTGATGACAACGCGTCGCAGAGAGACCTCATGCGCCGCTACCTCTCGAAGGAGGGTTATTGCGTTCGCAGTGCTTGCAGCGGTGAAGAAGGATTGCGGCTCGCCAGGGAGTTGCGCCCCATCGCAATAACACTCGACGTGATGATGCCCGACATGGACGGGTGGGAAGTGCTGAAAGCGTTACAAGCGGACAAAAAGCTTTCAGAAATTCCAGTGATCATGTTGACAATGGTCAACGACCCCGAGCGCGGGATGAGCTTTGGCGCAACGGAGTATCTCACCAAGCCTGTAAATCGCCAGAGGTTGTCGAAGATTCTCAAGCGGTACGTGGGCGGCGCAGTATTGTCTCCGGTGCTTGTCGTGGAACACGACGAGGAGATTCGTACATCGATGCGAACGCTGCTTGAAAAGAATGGATGCCGGGTAACTGAGGCCCCGGATGGAGCTGCGGCACTTACTTTGATGGAAACGGATCGGCCCACCCTGATTTTCCTGGATCTGGAGGGGACGGACGGTTTTGCATTTGTGGAGCAGGTACGCAAACATTCCGAGGGGAGATCGATTCCGATCGTCGTGGTTACGACACACGAGCTGTCCCCTGCCCAGAGAAAGAGATTGAAAGGAAACGTTGAAACGATTGTATATAAGTCGGGCGAGTCGAGTAATAAATTTCTCTCTCAGGTCATCGACGCTCTCGACAATTCTGCGGTTTCACGTCCGGCGCCGGTTTAGACGATGCACCGAATTCTGCTTGTAGAAGACAACGAGATGAATCGCGACATGCTCTCGCGGCGCCTGCAGCGCAGGGGATACGAAGTCATCATCGCAATCGACGGACAGCAGGGAGTGGCGATGGCGCAGTCGCAATCGCCTGATCTGATCCTCATGGATATGAGTCTTCCGGTGATCGATGGGTGGGAGGCGACGCGGGCATTGAAGGCATCACCGGACACGAAAGATCTCCCGATCATCGCGCTCACAGCTCACGCGATGTCTACCGACAGAGAAAAGGCAATGGATGCGGGTTGCGATGACTATGACACGAAGCCCATCGAGCTGACGCGACTGCTTGCGAAAATGGAGGTATTGATCGAGCGTTCTACAAAAGCACGAGTAAAAACGGAGTCCGTCTGATGAGTGAGCTGCCGAAGCATATCGAAGAGAAGATTCAACATCAGCTTCCGCCAAACCTCCTTCATGATTTGCGCACTCCGCTCGGCCACATCCTCGGGTACTCAGAGCTGCTCATAGAGCAAATGCGCGACGACGGGCACGAGAACTACATTCCGTATCTCGAAAAAATCACGCGAGCTGGTCATCAGCTGCTCGGGCTCATGACTGATAATTTCCAGTCCACCAGCTCGTCCAGTACTCAACCAAGCGGCGACAAGCAATAAGAGCAGCGTTTTGACGGCCCCTCCGCCCAAGTCGGACAGTGTGCCCGTTTGGCTTCGCGGTGACGTGCCCGGCGTGGCGGCACCACTGCAAGCGGTAGCACATGGGCTGCTGAACATGCTTGAAGAAGTCGAGCAGGCAGTCAATCAACTGCCACGATCACAACTGTGGCAGAACCTGGGCGGCGCAGCATCTGCAGGTTTTCATCTGCGGCACATCGCCGGGAGCACGTCCCGCCTGTTCACATACGCGCGAGGTGAAGAGCTCTCGGATAAGCAACGAACAGCGCTCGCGTTGGAGAAAACGGCAACACCTGACGTTGCACTCGATGATCTGTTGCACGAGTTGCGCGAAGTCGTCGACTCGTGTCTGGCTGAGCTTCGAAGTTTGCAAGAAGCGCAGCTCGACACACCGCGCGGTGTCGGGCGAGCGGCCCATCCATCGACGGTGAGAGGAATTTTACATCACGCCGCAGAACACGCAGCACGGCACAGCGGCCAAGTCGTCACGACCACGAAGATTATCGCATCCTAGTGATTGAAGAGATGATTCTCTAATGGCAAACCGTTCGTTGCTCACTACACCCGAACACGAGGTGGGCGGATACCGCGCGTTCACTCCGCCTGAAGATCTTGCTTTCGTGGTCGAAGCGGCGTGGACACACCATGCTGTGACAAGCGACGTACGACATCGCGTCGTGCCGGACCCGGCGATCAGTCTCTGCTATAGCGGAGTTGACGAACTGAAGCTGTGCCTTATCGGTCCCGTAGGCCGGGCGCGGATGTTCGAGCCCCAGGTCGGACACCGCATGTCAGCGATACGCATAAAGATCGAGTGGTGTCGTGCGCTACTCGGCATCGACCCCTACGAGCACGAAGACGCGGTACGCGCGTACGCCGATACTCTACCACGTCTCGCCCGGATACTCGAAGATCGTCTTGCCCGCACAAGCAGATCTGATGAGGCGCTCGGTATCTTGCTCGAGTTCGCGCGTGAGCGCACTGCGACATTATCCAATGCCCGCACTCCGTGGGTCGTGCGTGCGGGAATGGAAATGCTACGCGCCCAGCCCACGGAAGTTCGCTTGCGCACAATATCGGCGAAGCTCGGTGTATCCGACCGGCATCTCCGCCGAACGATTGGTGCAGAAACAGGAATCTCGCCGCGGCGCTTCGCTCGGATGCAGCGTTTCCACGCGCTGCTGCGCGACGCCGATTCGGCACCACGACCCGCGTGGTCCATGCTCGCCGCTAAACATCGCTACGCCGACCAGGCACATTTGATCCACGAGGTTCAGGAGCTCGCTGGCGTAACCCCGGCGCGGCTCGTGGAAGAGCGGCGCGCCGAGTCGCGCGCACCGGTATTTGAACTTAGGGACTGACGCGCACGCCGCTGCGGTCCGGCAAATCCGCAGTGACCGCCCAGCCACCGAAAGTTTCGCTCACCGCAAACCATAATTCGTTCGCTCCGCTCCGAAGCGGGAGTGCCAATTCGTCGAAGAGTCCAACCGTTCCGAGAAAGTTGCGGTCGCGCATTGCGAACGAGTCATTCCCGGCGTAAACAAGTCGCCCGTTGAGGAACACTCGCACACGGTCGCTGAAGCCAAATCTCATTCGCAGTGTCTCCGCGCGCTGCGTCGTAAGAGTGACGGCCGCGATTACAGTGTTCCGTCCGTTGCCGTTCCCGGCGAGCCGAGCGAGGTTGGCAATCCCCCGCTCCTCAATGCCGAGTGTTGACCACGTACCTCCGCCGGGAATGTTCGACAACTGGGTTGCGGCTGCAATCGACGATTCGGGGAATGGCGAAGAGACGCGCCACGATCGGATGATCGTCGCGGGAGTGGAATCGCGTACTTGAGGCACGACGCCCGAGAGGCGAGGCGCATTTTCGGAGTGCACGACGAGATTCGCGAAGTGCGCCGACCCCGGCCCGACGACCAGTCCAACCTCACCGGCCTGCCCCGGACCGCGCAGCAGTGGAATGACTTGCGACACGGTGTCGCTGCCGACGAAAACATTGGCGCGCGTACCGGATACGACAAGCTTGATATGCATCCACCTCTCGAACGCCAGCTCGACGGGCGCGTTGTACGCCGGTCCGGTGTAGATCTGCCAACCGTACACGCCATGGAGCACCGGTGTGTACTGCGTTGCGTCCCACATTCCGCTGCGCGTTGCCCGCAAATAGAAGAGCTCGTAATCGTCATGGGTGGCTGCGCGAAATGCGATGCCGGGAAACGCGGTCGAGTTGCTGAAGGCAGCGTCGAACTCGATCGTGCCGTTATCGAAATGACTTCCCTTCAGCCACGCGGCGCCATTGCGCAGCATCAGCGAGCTCTGTCCAGCGTAGGATTCAACGCGCCACTCAGCGCCGCTGATGTTGAATGCTGAGGAGTCAAAGGGTTGTTGCGCGTACACCGTGGTGACTGGAAGCAGAGCAATGAGGGGCGCGGCTAAGGAGAGCAGGCGCCCAGAGTAGTGTGTGATCATGCTGCAATCTTGCGCCCGCAGAGCGCGCGCGATTGTAGATTTCGGACATCGAGCCACCATTAATTGAGAGAATTTTCCAATCCACGTTATACGCGAAAGCCAAAAATCGTTTGGCTCGGGAGACGTTCCGAGGCCGCCCAATTGGGGCGGATATCATGTAATGCCTGACTCGCTGGAGTTCCTGGAATTCGATGAATCACGCATCCATCGGCGAGTCAAATACCTGCGCGATGGAGAATCGTGGCGCAGCCTGGAGCTACAGCCCTAGCGCGTGGGAGATGCCCGTGTAAAGGAGTTGTACACGTTTTGACTATAGCCATTGACACTATATCCATGATGGATATAGTGTTGGCGAAGCAGAGACCATAAATCACAGCCTCGGTCACATCCTCGCCACGAGATCAGTCACAATGCGCAAACTCACTTTCATACTCGCCACCGCATTCTCGATCCTTGTCGCGGCCGACGCGTGTGCACAACAGGACAGCTCGCTCGCCGGGCTCTGGTACGCGAAGCGGTGGTTTGGGCCCGATGTAAAGGGCGATCTCATTATTCAGCGCAACGGCACGAGCTGGCGCGCATCCATTGCGTCACGCGAAGCGGATGTCCGGGTATCGCACGATTCAGTTTCGTTCGACGTGCCCAACGCCGCTCAGTTCAAGGGACACATCGTGCGCAACGGTGCAGCAATCGTGGGTCAGTGGATCGATCGCAATCGGCGGATGGCAATGCCGGTCACCCTGACCTCATGCGGCGCCGGTTGTTACTCGGCGCGCGTGCAGCCAATCGAAGACACGTTCACCTTCTATATGAATGTCCGGCCGCGCGCCAACGGGACGCTCGGCGCATTTCTTCGGAACCCGGAGCGCAATCAGGGCCGTTTTATCCGGCTCGATCATCTCGTGAGGAAGGGTGATACGGTCTGGTTTCGCGATGCTCGTGACACGACGATCACTCGTGGATTGCTGAATAATTCCGGACAGCTCAGCGCCTATCTCCGATTCAACACGTACGATTTCGAGAAGCTGCCGGCGGACACATTCACCTATTTCTATCCGCGCGGGCGGCCAACGGGATCGTACTCGTACACTGTGCCGCGGGCGAAGAACGATGGCTGGACGGTTGGGCGCGCGCGCGACGTGGGGTTGTCAGAAGACAGGCTCGCCGCCATGGTGCGAAAGCTCATCAACAGCTCTGTTGACAGCACGAACGCATTTCGTCCGCACGGGATTCTCATTGCGCGTCACGGCAAGCTGGTACTCGAGGAGTATTTCCTGGGCGAGCACGCAGATAAGCCGCACGACACGCGATCTGCGTCGAAGACTGTTGCTACCGTCACACTGGGGGCGGCGATGCTGAAAGGGATGAACGTCAGTGCTGACATGCCTGTGTATTCGACAATGGGACTGACGTCGCCGTCACTCGATCCACGCAAGCGCAACATGAAGCTTTGGCATCTGCTCACGATGTCGTCCGGTCTCGACTGCGATGATGGCGCGGATGAGTATCACGAAGGCAGTGAAGACAATCTCACGAATCAGGACACGATTCCCGACTGGCTGAGTGTAGTGACGAGACTCAAGCTGATTCGCGATCCCGGCGCGAAGGGAATTTATTGCTCGATCAATCCTTACTTCGCCGGTGAGGTGATTTCCAAGGCGACTCGAAAATCATTTCCCGATCTCGTGTGGGAGCTGGTGGGTGAGCCGCTCAAGATGGAGCGATATACCGTCGGGCTCGATCCCATGGGTCGGTCGTACATGGGTGGCGGCTTGAAATTTCGTCCGCGCGATTTTCTGAAAATGGCGCAGGTCTATGCAAATGGTGGAACGTGGAATGGAAAGCGGATCGTAAGCGAGGAGTGGGTGCGCGAGTCATCGAAGCCGAGGTACTTCATGGCGTCGCCGCAGTTCGATAACGAGTGGCTTGCAAAGGCGGATTTGAATTATGGCTATCTGTGGTGGAGCACGCTGTACAAGTACAAGGGGAAGATTATTCGCGCGTATCAAATGTCGGGGAATGGCGGTCAGTACAACATGTTCATTCCCGATCTCGATCTCGTGATTGGAGTGTGGGGAGGTAATTACGCAGATCGCGGTGGATTCTTTGCGATAACGGATCTGGTACCGAAGGACATTCTGACGGCGATCGAGAAATGAAGAATTATTTTGCGCATTGCCGCCGCTGATCTGGCGATCGAGCACGTATGTGCCGCTCTCCTTTACTCCGCCAGGAACAAAACTCGCCGAAATGCCTACTTCTTCTTGAGCATGATCCTGGTCGTGTACGAATACGGATTCGAAGCCGTTGCGCGAATCTCTGCCGAATCGTACCCGTCCGCCGTCGCGCGCAATGTTACACTCTCCGACCTCGGCAGGTTATTGAACACATAACCGTTATCCTCTTCGTAACCCCACCAATCGCAAAAAGTCTGAGTGTACGCAGCACCTTTTTGGGGCCCATCCATTATCTCCACACGCGATCCCACAATGCAGCTATGCGATTCATCGTAGACAAATCCCGCAATGCTTCCCACAGTTGATGGCGGGTGTACAGGTCCCGGGACGGATATCGGTTCTGTCGGAGGCATAGACGCGTCGTAACAGCCGACAAAAACGGCGGCGCAGATCGTCGCACGGATTATCGATGTGCGTCGCCCCGTAAACAGACCAATCACGCTGCGGTATTTCATGGCAGAACCCTCCGTGGATTGCATACCGTTACTTTTTCTTCAGCACGATCAGCGCCGGCCCCTGATAAGCCTTCGGATTCGTCTCGTAAATCTTTGCAGGCTCGTCGCCTTCCGCAATGGCTCGCAGCGCTACGGGTAACCATCGTTTACTCGTCGTCACACCATGAACACAAACGGGCCAGGATCCCGGGTACGCTCCGTCAGATAACTGAATACGAGAAACGGAACTCCATTCGCGCCAGGAAGATTGAACGGCAGAGCAGTGCTGTACGGCAGATAAGATTTCGTTCCCGGATCGAATGATCTCGACGGATAACTCCCTATCGTAGTGAAGCCGAAGAAGTCGAAGGCTCTTACCTCAGCGTCAACGACGAACTGAACCCAATGGTTAGTGTTTCGCCCGATGAAGAAAGTGTTGGAGTTGAAAGTTGGAGCGTTCCCGGCGAATGAAGAAAAGAACGAATTCGCGGGAAACGCATCTGAGACATCCGACACCGCGTTAACGAATTTTCTTCCGCCATTGAATCCGAAATACGCACGCGCCAATGCGGGCGGCATCACCTTGATCCGCTTCGACCGATCCCTCGGGTACACATTGAATCTGTAAGTCGTAGTCGTTGTGAGATCGAGGTATTTCAGGTTGCTCATCTTCCCGTCAGACCCCGACGCGCCCGTCTGATCGAGGAGAAAGTCCTGAACGACGTACTGCTGTGGCATACCCGGAGTGGGCGATGGCTCTGGCCCGAAGCTGTGCCCAACCTTCGTGAAGAAAACGTTCTCGACGATGTTTGGCGCCGGAGCGAGCAGAATGTCACGAATTTCTCGAGCATGCAGACGACTGATATCACCCATGACGTCGTCGTCGGCGGTCTGCGGTTCGATGGAATCTTTCTCTCGTGGAGGCTTCATTATCCTTTCCGAAGTGAAAACTGCGCTCTCAATTATATCGACAGCGGAACGACATCGCTCGTGCAGAAGGCGTTCCTGGAGACTCTGAAGCGCAATCCGAGCGCCACACCTTCAAACGACAGGGGCAATTGCGAACGTAATCTCATGAAGTGAGCGGCCAGCCTTATCGGCATCTCCAGCTCTTCCATAGAGATCCACGATCTTGTTGAACAACACGTTGGCTTCCTTGAGCTGTGCATCGGTGAGCCAACCCTTCCAGTGCGATACCCACAAGTTGCGCATTGGCCCCTGGGTTACAGCAATATCCGGCTTGCAGGCACGTACAAATCCGCGCTCTCCCGTCCTGAAACGGCGGCGGCCGATCCGCACAACAGCGCCTCTTATACCCGGTGAGCTCAAATCGTAACGCGCAATCATCGGACGACCGGGAAGATCATACAGCGATGTCGTCTTGATTCCTTCGCGTTGAACTGTCGTTTCGATCAGGAGACCGCGATCACGTAATGCGGTGATGTGATAGTAAAGCGCGTTACGAGGCCGACCCAGGAATTGAGCAATCTCCGGCACGCTGGAGGGTCCGAGCACCCCAACCGCATCGATGATGTCTTCCCTTCCGGGCGAAGCGAGCGCCAGAAGCTGCCGCTGCGAGCTGACGTAATACGGTTTCGATGGTTTCTTGCGTGGCATAAAAGTAAAATCCTTGCGTATTTTTGACTTTCTACTAAATCTAGATTCATGCATCGATCAACAATAATACGCGGGCTGGCAGTCTCAGTCCTCGTCCATGCGTCGGCCCCCTGCGCACATACGCAGCAAATCAAAGTTCCAGCGACGGCGCGCGTTAGCGACTCCGCCTTCATAGCCTGGCTCCCGCAGCTCGCGCGCATCTACACGCCGCCAAATGTCGACAATCGAATGCGCGGCGAGCTCGTCGCCGGTGACTATCAGCGAGCGCTCGCAGACATTGCCGAAATGGGCTCGCCCCCTCTTACCGTCGGCTACGAAGTCTACGCCGCAACGCAACTCGCCGGCGGCCCCAACACTCTTTCACGCGTCTTCGCGGAGCGCACCCGGCGGCTCGATAATCGCACGACAGCGCATCAGCTGCGCTATGCGATGGGGACGTCGCTGGTGGCGGTACGGCGCATTTTCCAGATATCGATGGACAGCCTCAAAACAAAAGACTCGCTGACGAACCCCGAGGCGGTCGATGTGATCAGGCGATACGCAAGCCTTCTCACATACGAGCTCCTCGCGCCGAACAGCGAAGATCTCCTGGCCGAGGATGACGCGCGACGCTACGTGATTACGCGAGATATTCTGGTGAAGACACGTCGAGGCGGCATCGTCTGCGTTTTGGTCGTGCGTCCGCGAAATCTCCAGGGAAAGCAAACTGCGCTGCTGAACTTTACGGTGTACGAGTCGGACAACACGATGGTCGAGGCGCGTCGCTCTGCGTCGAACGGCTATGTCGGCGTCGAAGGACTGACTCGCGGAAAAGGATGCAGTCCGAATAAGCCGGTATCCCACGAATACGACGGTATCGACGCGGCGGCGCTCATCGACTGGATCGCTCGGCAGCCTTGGAGTGATGGACGCGTCGGCATGTACGGCGGCAGCTACGACGGATTCACGCAGTGGGCGGCGGCCAAGCACAGACCAAAAGCGCTGAAGGCGATGATGCCACCGGTGACACACGCGCCAGGCATCGATTTCCCGATCGACGGCAACGTGTTCATGTCGTACGCATACCCGTGGCCGTTTTACACAACGAACAAGAAAGGTCTCGACAGCGCGACGTACACAGATACCGCGCGGTGGGCACGAATGAACGCGCAATGGTACAAGAGCGGACGCGCATACAAGGATTTGCCACTAATCGACGGAACGCCAAATCCGATTTTCCTGCGCTGGCTCTCGCATCCCGGTTACGATGCGTACTGGCAGAACATGATTCCGTACACGAAAGAGTTTGCGGAAATCAACATTCCAATTCTGACCACAACCGGATACTTCGACGGTGGTCAGATGGGAGCGCTCTGGTATTTCCGCCAGCAAATGAAGTACGCGCCAAAGGCCGAACACTATCTGCTCATCGGTCCCTACGATCACGCCTCTGGCCAGCGCGGCACTGTCGATCCACTCGGCCGTCGCGTTGTTACGAACATCCAGAACGTGGAGCTCGATTCAGCCTCGAACATCGATCTCGGTGAGCTTCGCTATCAGTGGTTCAATTACGTGTTCAAGGGCGCACCCAGGCCGGCCATCCTCGCGGACAGAGTGAATTACGAAGTGATGGGCGGAAATGAATGGAAGCATGCGCCGACAATCGACGCGATGCATTCGACCACCATGCGCGTCACGCTCGGCAAATCGGTTGTGCAAGTCGTTGATCTTGCTGATCGCACCGATGTCGAACGGTGGGGCGTAACCGGTGATTTACTGGATCCAAGTTCCGGCGTTCGAAACCTCGTCGATACAGCGACGAACATTGCGAATTCGTTCATGTTCTCGAGCCCGGTGATCGCCGAGGGCGGCGAGGTGAGCGGGCTGTTTTCGGGCAAGATTACCTTTGTTACAAACAAGAAGGATTTTGACTACAGCGTGACGCTCTTCGAGCTAACGAAGGAAGGAAAGTATTTGCAGCTGAACTACTACTGGAGTCGCGCAAGCTATGCCAAGGATCGGAGCGCGCGCATGCTGCTCGCTCCAGGAAAGCGCACGACGCTGGCGTTCGAGAACAACAGACTTACCAGCAAGCAAATTGAAAAAGGCAGCCGAATCGTAGTTGTCATCGCGGTCATGAAGAACCCCTCACAGCAGATCAATTACGGATCGGGGAAAACCGTGGCTGATGAGACGATAAAAGATGCAGGCGAGAAACTGCGCATCGAGTGGCTGCCCGCCACGTTTGTCGATGTACCATTTACGCCGCCTTAGACGATCCAATACATTCTCCGCATGGTTATGACAGGACGCATTGGATCGATGGCAGTCCTAGCAGCATCCATCGCGTGTGCAGCTACTGCCTCCTCACACGATCCGTCGCCGCGCACTTTGCGGCTTACTCAGCGTGTCGAGCACATCGATCTTGCGGCGCGAGAGCCGATGGTCGTCCAACACCCCGACGGCACGCTGTTCGTCGCCGGCTACTTCGGCGAAACCGTTCCCACGCTGTACCGCAGTAGCGATCGCGGTGCCTCTTGGGAGCGCGTGAGTGTGGGAGCCGATGCAGAAGGCGCCGGTAACTCGGATGTAGATCTGGCGATCGCTCGTGACGGAACTCTCTACTTCATCAGCATGGTGTTCGATCGCAAGAAGGACGAGGGTACCCAGATCAGTATTGGTGCGAGCCCTGATCGTGGAGCAACCTGGCACTGGAAAACAATTTCGAAAACTGCGGGGGACGATCGGCCGTGGATCGATGTTGCACCGGATGGCACCGCACACGCAATCTGGAACGATGGAAAGGGCGTTTCACACGTCGTCAGCCGCGACCGCGGGAAAACGTGGAGTGAACCCAAACGAATTCATAGCGACGGCGGCTCGAGTCATCTCGCCATCGGGCCGCGCGGTGAGATCGCAGCGCGGATCACGCCGTTCTCGCGGTCCGGCAACGTATTCAATCCGGCCGTAGATCTAATTGCTATCAGCGAAGATCAAGGACTGACGTGGCGTAAATCCCCAGCACCGAGCCATCTCAAATGGGTGAGCTTCGAGGAGAGCGATAAGGATCCCAATTCGATCGATCGCTGGGTGGAGCCACTCGCCTGGGACGCAACGGGAAATCTTTATCATCTCTGGACCGACACAAGCGGTGTGCACGTCGGTCGCAGCTCGGATCGGGGAAGCACATGGCGAACGTGGCGGATCGCAGTGAGTGGCCCGCGTCCACACTATCCCTATCTCACTGCGCGAGGAAACGGAGATCTCGCTGCAACGTGGTGGACCGGAACGGATTCAGATCTGCGCGCGCACGCCGCTCGCATAACGATCCGCAACGACTCACCGCTGGTGGTGATGTCCGAGCCTTTTCTCGTTGACGCCTGGAAGCGACAGCAACCAGGAGATACTACTCTCCACCGTGACTCCGCCGGCGAATACTTCCCTGTAGTGTTGCTGGACAACGGAGACCTGGGCGTCGTTACGCCGGTGCAGAACATTCCCGCAAAACGCACCGGGTTTACATGGTGGAAGTTCAAGGAATAAACAACAGCGGACGGTGTTTTGCAGTTGAACCCTTCCCCGTAACGCACAAAATGAATGCCTAAAGCAGACATACTCTCACGTAACAACGTCAAGGTTTTTGGCAGCGGGACGCAGCCAATGCTGTTCGCGCATGGATTCGGGTGCGATCAGAACATGTGGCGATTCATTGTCCCCGCATTCAGCGACGATTACAAGATCGTTTTGTTCGACTATGTCGGGTCGGGCAAGTCCGACCTCAACGCTTATAACGCGGAGCGCTATTCGAAGATTGACGGCTACGCCGACGACGTACTCGACATCGTCCACGCCCTCGATCTTCGCGACGTCATCTTTGTCGGACATTCAGTGAGCTCGATGATCGGAGCGCTCGCCGCCATACATGAGCCCGATCGCTTCGCGCAGCTGATTCTCATCGGCCCCTCCCCACGCTACATCAATGATCTGCCGTACGTCGGCGGATTCGAGCGCGCTGACATCGACGGACTCCTCGATATGATGGAAAAGAATTACATCGGCTGGGCAAACTTTCTCGCTCCAGCAATCATGAAGAACCCTGATCGGCCCGAGCTCGCGGAAGAATTGAACGCGAGCTTTTGTTCCACGGATCCGATCATTGCACGGCGATTCGCGGAGGCGACATTTTTTGCCGACAATCGAGCGGATCTGCAGCGAGTCCAAGTTCCTTCATTAGTTCTCCAGTGCTCTGACGATCTCATTGCTCCATTCGCAGTCGGAGACTACGTGCACGAGAACCTGTCGCAAAGCACGCTCCACATTTTATCCGCTACAGGGCACTGTCCTCACATGAGCCATCCGGAAGAAACCGTTGCTGCGATAAAGTCGTATCTGTCAGAAACCGCGCGAACCGGCGAATTAACTCCGCCATAAGAGCGTGGACGAGCTGCTCGATCGCGCACCGTGTGGATTTGTTTCGTTCAGAAATGACGGAACCGTCCTCGACATCAACCAGACGCTTGTCGATATCCTCGGAACCGCACGTGATCATGTAATCGGTCGGAGCTTTGAGTCTCTGCTCACAATAGCCAGCCGCATTTTTTATCAGACTCATTTCTTCCCGCTTCTCAGACTGCAGTCGTGCGTCGAGGAGATTTACCTCACACTGCGGACTGCCGACGGTCCTGGGGATGTTGCAATGCTGGCGAATGTTTCCGCTCGCGGTGAGGGCGACGGCATTATCTACGATTGCATTCTCATGCGGCTCCGCGAGCGCCGAAAGTGGGAGGATGAAATTCTTCGCGCGAAGCGCGCGGCGGAGGAAGCGAACCGCGCGAAGTCCGGGCTGATTTCGATGATGTCGCACGATCTCCGCACGCCGCTCGGCGCAATCAGCGGATACTGCGATCTCCTCACGATGGGAGTTCGCGGCGAGGTGAACGAAGCACAGATTGCTGACCTCGAACGTATAAAGAAGTCGAGCGATTATCTGCTGAGTCTCATCGACGATGTGCTCAACTTCGCGCGTCTGAATGCCGGACAGATTGACAATCTCGCTATTCAGTCGCTCAGTGCGGATTTCGTGCTGTCGCGAACCGAGATATTAATGGGAACAAGGTTCGAGCAGGCCGGGCTGGAGTATCACCGGCACAATTGCGATGCCAGCGTAAAGCTGCTCGCGGATCCGGATCGCCTTCAGCAAATCCTGCTGAATCTTCTCGGAAACGCGGTGAAGTTTACTCCGCGAGGCGGAAGTATCTCCGTCTCATGTGAACTCGCTGACGATCGAGCGCTCATTCATGTGACTGACACCGGCGTCGGTATCGCACAGAATCAGCTGGATCGGATTTTCGAGCCGTTCGTGCAGGCGGCTGGAACGTCGACTACTGCGCGCGAACAGAAAGGATTTGGACTCGGTCTCGCAATCAGTCGCGAGCTCGCTCGGCGCATGAACGGCGATCTCACTGCAACTAGTACAGTGGGCGTCGGATCAACATTCACGCTGACTCTGCAAGCCTGACATCGCGCGCCGTCTTCGCTCGAACCACTACTATAGTATAGACACAACGGCACCCGGCAGCGGCACGGCGCAATCAGCGCCGTTCAGACAAGTTCGCTATCTGGGCGGTAAAGTGGAGTCGAATTCGCTTGTCAGCTGCTCGACGGTGCCGAGTACCTCGAGCTTTGGGGCCTCATACTCGCGCGGTTGTTCATCGCGCTCTTCCAGATTTTCTTTGGACTTCAGATCGTCGGACATAATCTCTCCCTTGTTGCGGTGACAACTGCGAAAATAATACAGAATTTGGATGGTGCACAGGGTGCTTATGGCCTGCGCATCGAAGGTCTGTCGACGTCGCTGCTCGTTTCTCCGGTGCCAGCGACCTGGCCGCGCGTCACACTGACGCAAGAGCCCGGCCTTTCTCCCTCGCAGAAATCGAGTTTCAGGAACGGCGAAATCGATTTGTCTTTCGAGAACGGAACAGGAATCAGTCTGCGCCGCGCCGCGGCTACCATCGCGTTTCAAGTCCCGCGACGTGTAGCGGATGACGAGGTCGTGCACCCGCTGCTCGCGCCGGCGGCTATGCACTTCGCGGCATGGCTCGGTCACGCAGCATTCCACGGCGGCGGTTTCATTCAGAATGGACGCGCGTTCGGAGTACTTGCAGAGCGGATGGGTGGTAAGAGCACGACACTCGCGCGGCTCGCGGATAACTCAATCCCTATTCTCGTCGATGACGCGCTCGTCGTTGACAGCGGGATGGCGCTCGCAGGACCACGCTGCATCGATCTACGCCCTGAGGCAGTATCCGATGACACGCTTGAATCTGTGCGCCGCGACGAACGACGGCGTTTGCGGCTGCCGCCGATCGAACCATCGTTCCCACTGGCCGGTGTCTTCGTTCTCAGATGGGATGACGAGCTTTCGGTCGACGCGTTGTCGCCGTCAGACCGATTGATCGCCCTCGCGCGGCATTGCCGGCCGGAGGTCGGCAGAACGTCTGCGTTGCTCGAGCTCTCGCGTCTCCCGGTGTGGCGGGTGCGGCGGCCGCGCGACGCGGGTTGTCTCGATGATATTTGCGACCGGCTCCTCGAGACCACGTTGCGCTGAGCTCAGCCACGCTGCCTGCAGCGCGAGTGCGGCGCGCGGATCGACGATCCATTCGAGCCACGCTTTACGCAGCGGCTCAGGATCGACAATGTCAGGGTCGAGCCCGACGCCGTCCCACCGCCGCGCAAACTCGCGAGTGTAATTACGGAAGTAGGCAACAGAAAAATTCGCCTTGTCGCGGCGCGCGAGAACATCGTCAGGAAGCTCGTTTGTAAATACGCGCCGCATGATGGACGTACGATCCCCATCACCGCGGGCGCCAAGATCACGCGCAAGAGCTGCGAGGAAGCGCCGATCGTGCAGCGGATGGTGCGCAGTCGCATCAGCATCTGCGGCGAGTCGCGCAAATGTCGACTCGGCGACCGCGCTGCGGCGAAGTCGTACTTCCCATCGCAGGAATTTGTCGCGTCGAACTGGTCTCTCCGATAGCTCGGCAACACGCGCAGCTTCGAGCTCGCGATACGCGTGGGGTCGTATCCATGGCGGCCGTGTGAGCCGCGTTCTCATTGCGATAGCGCGCACGAAACGCGGCGACACTGCGTACCCGAATGTCAAAAAGTCCGATGGGCGCGGCCGTGCGCGCCCCGTCAGCACTTCGGCAGCATGTGCGGGCAGCCAGCCCCCAATAACAGAATCCCCTCCGAATCCGGTTAGCAGCGATCCGCCATGCGCATGCTGCAGTGGGAACCAGAACAACGGTGCGCTTGGCGGATGCACAATCCCGTACCGGAGTATCAGCGGTCGCGAAAGCGGTCCGACGTAATCGACTTCGTCACCGACTGTAATTCGAATCCAGTCTTTGATACGACTGTGGGCGATCACGCGCTCCTGCCAGTGCGTCTCGGTCGTACCAAGACCGCCCTCGAAACGCACCGTTACTGCAATCGGCGGGTTGAGGCTTTCTTCGCGTGCAATTCGCGCTGCCACTGCAAGGATAGCTGCGGAATCACGACCACCCGAGAACGGCACCACACATGGTGGTCGACGAAGCGCAGCGCGCACCGCGTCCTCGAAAGCAGCGAGTGGCGTTAAGTTGCGGACGTCCGGAAGTGGTTTCGCATCCGGATCCATACCGAGCGGATTTCCGCCCGCAATTTCCAGCGGTGTCAGCTTCACGCGAGCAGGCCGTGCTGCGCGAGTGCATCGAGAAACACGTCCACATCACGACGAGCGACGTTCGCGTCGACTCCGTACGCCGTAACGAGCTCGTCTACCAGCTGCGATCGCGTGCGTCCTGTCGACAATGCAGACCATAACAATGCACCCGCGCGATTCGTGTTGAAGAACGTAGACGAATTCGTATCCAGCGCGAGAATTTGTTCCTCTACGTGCCGCCACTCGACACCGTCGCGAAGACGCACGACGTCGTTCATGCCTGCTCTCTCCTGGCGCGCAGAACTGCGCGCAACGATGGAATCGCGTGACGCATCAACCATAGCGGTTGAGAAGCGTATGCTGCTACGAGACCCGCGCGACCACGTCTTGCGAGCGGGCGCCACGTTCGCAACGCTCCACTCGGCGGCAACAAAACGTGTTTCACCAGGGCGGCTTTCTCACGGATGCCATGTGTACGCAGGAGCCAGTCCATACCCAGCGATAGTGGGGGAGCACCGGAGGATCGCAAGACGACATCGACTGTCGGCGCTACGTCCGGTGCACGTGCTGCTCCGCGAGGGAGCAACCGAAGTCCGGCAGCAAATGCCGCAAGAGCTCCGACTTGTTCGGCAAGTCGCGATGCGGATTCCCATGTTGCATCGTCGAACCGCTCGAGTGCTCGTGCGAGATCGGCGAGCGGTTTCGGCATTCGCGGACCATTGTGCGCAACGTGGAGCGCGACAATAACCGCGAGCGCGCTCGCATTCGGAATTCTTACTGTCGCTCCCGCGACGACGATCGGCTCGAAATTATCCGCGAAAACTTTCCATGTGACCTCGTCTGGCGCAGTGCACCCCGCAATTCTACTGTGCAAGTCAACCGAGACGATTCCGCGCTGCCACTCTCGTGCATGTACTGGGCGGTGACGATCCAGGTCATCATCAGCAGCGAGCGGGGTAAATCCGATTCGCCGCAGGGTCGCAGCAGCCTCCTCCATTTGTTGCGGCGGCACGAGAAGATCGGCGTCGATGTAACTGCGCAGCTCGGTCGCGTCATACAGGCGCCGGGCGATGCCGGGCCCTCGCAGGAGAATGCAGTCGATAGAGCGGGATGCGAAAGCCGTAGTAACCTCCGCCGTTGCTGCGTCGACGACCAGAGTTTGCGCGGCGCGTCGCCGGGTCGTGGCGGCTGCTGACTTCGCTGTCATGATCCTGGGGAATATATCAAAGCTCCGAACTGCCTTGCCGAAAGGCCTGCTAATGAATGGGGTGATTGTTGCGACCCGACCGCGCCGGTGTTACACTGACGCATTCACCGAAAAGAAACAGTACAGAAGGAGCACAAATGCCGGAAACACCAGTCTCCCGTCCGACGGAATCGACAACCGTTACCCCAGCCACCAAATACGTTGCGCCGCGAATTGAATCTGTGATGAAACCCGACGACCTTGCCCGCGAAGTGCAGTACGCCGGCGCCCAGGACGGTACGATCTTCATCTCGTAAACCCTTTTGTCTGCAGTTGACATGGATGCGGCAATTTTTCGCCGCTCTCCGGCAGTCGAGGAGACACGAGTAGGCGACCGGGTTGTCCTGTATCACAGACAGAGCGGCAACGCGGTCGTGCTCAACCCAACCGCGACAATTCTCTGGGAACAGTTGCAAGCTGATGCTGCCATTGATCAGCTCGCCGCTGAATTGTCCGAACGTTTTGCCGGCATCGAGCACGACACAATTGCCGAGGACGTACGCATGTGTCTCGAGGAGCTCAGGACCGAACAGCTGATTCAACAGGTCACCTGAGGAAAGCATACGCAGCAAGCTCGAGCTGAAACGATTCGATGGGGTACTGGACCGGTTGCCTTCGAGCTGCGGAGCTCAGACCCTGAAGTAGTCCATCACGCACGCAACGCTTTCGGAGTGTGGCAGCCGGAGACCGAGCGTTTGCTCGGTACATGGACGGTCTCCAAGGATGGAGAACAGCTTACCGTCGATCCGCCTCCCGAATCTCCCGACGGGTCTAACGAACAGCGCGTGCGAAATCCCGCGCATGCGGTTGCGATGGTCGAGTATGCAGCGATCGCCAGAATCTTCGAGCATTGCAACGATGTTCTGACATTTCATGCCGCGATGCTGTCGAATGGTGGCCGAGCGATCGCGATTGTGGGTCCTTCGTGTGCAGGCAAATCCACTTTGGCGACAGCGCTCTGGCACAATGGATGGTATTTCCATTGTGACGATCTTACGATGGTACGCGGAAATGAAGTGTGGCCGGCTCCGCGACGTGTCGGGCTTCGGCGCGAAAGTCGCGAGCTGCTTGGCGAGTCTCTATGGAACCGAATCGTCAGCTCCGATTCATATCTGCCCACCGATCGTGGCGCATTATTTCAACCGCAGCAGCTCGATCCGAGAACTCCGGAAAACAATGAGCTCGCCGGAATCTTTTTTCTGAGTCGCACGGGTGCGCCCGACAACACGACCGATCCTGCGTCGATTCTTCCCGCGCACGCTGCAATGGCGATCCTCCCGTACTCGAATCTCATCCGCCGGTTCAGCTTCTCCGAAGCATTTCGCCCTGTCGGAGAGCTGATGTCGCGTGTGCCTGCGTGGGATCTGCCACGCGCGCCTCTTGAAGAAATGGTGCGGTCGGTCAATCAACTGGTGCTGCAGCGTGACGGCAATTGAAGTCGAACGTGTCGACATTGATCTGCCTTTAGAGTTTCCATCACCGGAGCCAGCACCCGGCGCTGACGTAGCAGTCACTGTCGCACTCATGGTGACGCGCCGATGCAACATGGCGTGCGCCCACTGCAGTGTCGAAAGTGGTCCGCGTGTAAAGGGACAGATGGACGAGCATGTGCTCGAGCAAATCATCAGACACATTGGTGACTCTGGCGCGAAGGCTGTGCTCATCACAGGCGGCGAGCCGATGCTTCGCGAACAGACAGTCCTTCGTCTTCTTAAGACCGCCGCAAAGAGCGGGCTTGGCTCCGCACTCACGACGAATGGTTTCTGGGGGAAAACTCCGGCAAGAGCGCGAAAAACTCTCGCTGCATTAAAAAAAGCGGGACTCGGTTTCTTCACACTGAGCTGGGATCGCTTTCACTTGGAGTTCCAGGGTATGGAAGCCGGCGAGAACATTCTTCGGGCAGCAGAAGAGCTGGGCGTGCCGATGAACGTGAACATTACCCGGCTTGCGGACGATTCCGAGATCGAGGATCTGACAAAGCCATTCATGGCATCGGCGCATCCGCGCGTGCGGTTTTACGATGTGCAGCCTGTTGGTCGTGCAGCGTCGCTCCCTGGATCACAGCTTCGAGCGCAAGTCGAAGGTGGTTGTCAGGGGGCCGCGATTCCGACGGTAACCGACGACGGGCGGATGATTGCGTGTCCGGGTCCATCGTATTTCCAGAAGCATTCGTCACCACTCGTACTCGGAACACTTGAAAGTGCATCTGTTGCCGACATGGTGGTAAAGCATCGTGATGATGTCATCCTCCGAACTATCCGCGCGTTTGGTCCATCGCGATTGAAACACGAGCTCCAGCTGATTGCAGGCTTTGAGGATTTCCCGTGGAAGAATTCGTACTCGGGAATGTGTGAGCTGTGTCTGCAGATTAATTCTGCGCCGCAAGCAGCGAACGCTTTGAGGAAACATCTCTCGCGTCCCGAGAAGCTTGCCGAGCTCGCTGCGCGCGAGCGTTTGATGCGAGCAGCAGGAGCGCGCGGCGAAAGAGATCGCCAGCACTCAACCGGACTCGGCCCTGCACGACTATGGCTCGGAGCCGCTCGCGGACTCTCCGGCGATGCACAGCTTGCATGGAACGATCAGGCAGCACGGGTGCTCGGCCGCGCGGATGCTGACTGGACCTGCATCACCGAATATCTTGCCGGCAGCGGACTGGCGCGTGTTGGAGTTGAGTTTGCGGCGGAAGAAGGTGTTCGACGTTGGGCGCCGACAATGTTTGAAGACCGATTGATGAGACATGCGCTGTTCGAAGCACGGCGCGAGCTGGTGCAGCGAGCCCAGCTCGACACGATCGAGCGCGAGCTTGCGAACGTCGGTGCTAGCGGAGTGCTTCTCAAGGGCGCTGCATTCCTCGCGCTCGATCGAACTTCGAATGGCGCGACACGAGGATCCGGACGATTCCCGAGGCGATCGGCAGGCGATATCGATCTACTCGTTCCCGGTGATGCTGCTCGAAAGTTGCGCGACCGGCTGTTGGAGCTCGGCTGGGAAGGAAAGCGCTACGCGCACACAAGCGGGCCACATCATCTCGCGGCGGTTTCGTTGAGCGGCGCCGCGCTGGAGATTCACACGCGGATCATGCCGCGGATGTGGGCATTGCCCGAATCTGAAATGTTGCGGCATGCACAGGATATTCCTGGATTTTCCGCGCTGAAGACGCTCAGCCCTGAAGGAATAATTCTACACTCGCTCGTGCACTGTACGGCGCACCTGTTCGATGGCGGGCTCAAGGCTGCGTGGGATGTCGAGTGGATTCGTGAACGCTATCCCCACATCGACTGGACACTTGTCGGCGATTGGGCAGATCAGTCTGCAATGCCGATGTCGTTTTACTTGCCAGCAAGGGTATTGAGAACGGCGCTTGGTCTTTCGATTTCCAGTGATGTGCTCGCCCGTGTTCCCTACTCTCCACGCTTTGCGGCGCTGGAGCGGCTCGTGCGTCAAAGAATGTTCGCGACGTTCCACAACCCGCAGGAGATAAATCCATTTACCAAGAATGGTGTTTTCCTCGCACTGCAGACGAAGTGGCATTCACGATTCATGCAGCTCGCTTCTCTTCTCGATCGTGATTCGGCGGAAGCTCGTGACAGTGGGTTTGCCTTACTCAGCGCGCAGAGTGGGAGAAGCGTGCCGCAGGTGGTGATTCAACAGCTGCGTGAGTCGCAGAAGCACGCTGAGCTTTTTCGAATGTTTAGAAAAAGAGCAGCGGAAGAGGTTTGTGAGGTCGAGGTTTTTCGCGAAACGGCCTGATGGATCACCACATAGGACCCGCGAATGTCGGCCTGCCGGTCTGATACCTTTTTCGTGTGACTTCGCCGCGTAACCGTCGACTTACGGAAGAAGAAGTAGCCTTCATCATCAGACGCGCGACAGAGCTCGAAGCAAGCGAGTCGTCACGAGTCGGAGACAATCCGGCAAGCACACTTACTCTCGATCAAGTCGAGCAAATTGCTGCTGATAGTCACATAGATCCGCGGATGGTGCAGCGCGGGGCTGCAGAGCTGGCAGCTGTCTTCCGAGAGCCGATGGGAATGGTCGTCCAGTGCCGCCATCGAGCGTAGCAAGGTTTCATTCCACCGGCTAATCGCAGATCGTATCGACTCGATTCTCGCCGGGTAATTGGAAAAAATCGGGGGTTCCAGTGGCCGACAAGAAATCCGCGACGAAGCGTTCCGAAAAATCCCTAGGTAGCCATCGTGCGAGTGGAAAGGTGGCTCAACGATTCACCGAAGAGGAACAAGCTGCAATGAAGGAGCGCGCGCGCGAGCTCAAGGCTGAAGCGCGACGCACGCGTGGCGAGAAAGGTGATGGCGAAGCTGACGTAATGGCGAAGATCGCGGAAATGTCCGAACCGGATCGGACGATGGCCACACGCATTCATGAGCTCGTGAGGGCCATCGCACCGGACCTGGCGCCGAGGACGTGGTACGGAATGCCTGCCTACGCGAAGGAAGGAAAGGTTGTCTGCTTTTTTCAAAGCGCGCAGAAATTCAAAGCGCGATATTCGACGTTTGGATTTACCGACACGGCGAAGCTCGATGATAGTGACATGTGGCCAACATCTTTCGCGCTGAAGAGATTGACCGCCGAGCAACAAGCAAGGATCACAGCGCTCGTGAAGAAAGCAGTTTCATAACCTGAGGGGGCTCGATGTCTCAGAGTGTTTCAGAAGTAACGACTGAACAGCTTCAGGATTTTGCGGACGCGTGGAACATGCATGACGTCGACGCAATCATGTCCTTCATGACCGACGATTGTGTGTTCGAAGCATCCGCCGGACCTGAGGTTTCCGGTGCTCGCTTCGTTGGACCCGTTGCTGTGCGCGAGGCATTTGCAGATGTGTGGGCGACATTTCCCGATGCGCACTGGGGCAACGCTCGTCACTTCGTTTACGGAGATCGCGGTGTATCGGAATGGACTTTCACCGGAACGCGTAGCGATGGATCCAGAATAGAAGTGCACGGGTGCGACCTGTTCACATTTCGCGGCGGAAAAATTTCGCTCAAGGATTCTTACCGAAAGAATCGGCCGCCGCTCAATGCTCACTGAGCCTCCACCGACCGCGCCGCCCCCCGCCCCACCGCCTGACCAACACGAGTCCGACGATCGCTCTGGCCATGCCCACCGCCAGGTAATCGGTTATCTCGGCGCTGCGCTTCCGTTGCTGCTGATAATATTTGTCCGTTTTCGTCCCAATGCAGCTGCCGATCAATGGTCCGGTGATTCTATCAGTGCCTACTACTGGACAGGCGCGGTGTCGCTGTTCGTTGGATTGCTCGCTGCGCTGTCGCTCTTCCTGCTAACGTATCGCGGTTACAACAACGAGGATGGGATTTACGATCGAGCCGCTGCAATAATCGCGGGGATCGCCGCTGCTGTTATTGCAATCTTCCCGACGTCGCCGCCAAACGGAATCAGGTCGCTGCCATGGTGGCACGAATCGATCAGCATGACTCATAGAGTTGCCGCAATCATACTGTTTTCGATGTTCGCAATCTTTTCACTCTGGCTCTTCCGTAAGACGAAGCCAGGCGAAGAGCCCAGCGAGGATAAGAAGCGCCGGAATTGGATTTACCTGTTGTGCGGCATTGGAATCGTAGCCAGCATGGTGTGGACGCTCCTCGCAGGAAACGCGAACCAATCGATATTCCTGCCCGAGTCACTGGCTCTGGGGTTTTTCGCGTTCTCGTGGCTCGTTAAAGGCAGGGCACTTCATACCATCAAGGCAACGATCGGCGCTGCGACAGATAAACTCGCGAAGTAAGGAGACCTACGATATGCCGGAGTTGGTCCAAAACGAAGCAGCGAAACCAAATCCGGCGCTACAGTCGTTCAGCGTTTTGATTGGAACCTGGAATACTGTCGGTATACATCCACTCGTTCCGGGCAAGACATTCCATGGGCGAACATCGTTCGCATGGACGGAAGGGGGAGCATTCATGATCATGCACTCTCAGATCGACGAGCCCGAAATTCCCAGTGGGATTGCGATCTTCGGTACCGATGATGGGACTGGAGAATGTTCGATGCTCTACTTTGACGAGCGCGGCGTGTCGCGGCGTTATGAAGTGAGCCTGCTGGACAATGTATGGAAGTGGTGGCGGAACTCTCCCCAATTCTCACAGCGCTTCGCGGCGACTATCGCTCCTGATGGTTGCACGATGACGAGCCGGGGGGAGTTGTCACGTGACGGCGGGGATTGGGAGGGCGACCTCGCCCTGACATACACGCGACTCGACTGATAACTGATTTCGAAACTTCATTGACTCTCCCCGCGTAGGTCGTTAGTGTAGCAGTCAAGTACTACACCGCTACACCGGGCCGAACATGCTGGTGACACTCGACAATCGCGACCCACGGCCGCTGTACCTCCAGATCATGGACGAGATACGGCGAGCCATCGTGGTCGGAAAACTGAAACCCGAGGATCCGCTCCCATCTGTGCGGGACCTCGCCTCCGAGCTTGTCATCAACCCGCGAACTGTATCGCAAGCGTACCAGGAGCTGGAGCGGGAGGAAGTCGTGTACGTGAAAAGAGGTCAGGGGACGTTCATCGCACCGAGCATGAAAAAGAATTCTCGAGAGCGCCAGGCTCTCGCGCGTGGCGTCGCAAAGCGCACGCTCATCGAAGCACGAAGAAATGGACTCGAAGTGGATGAGCTCATCGAAACACTTCGGGAAGTTGCTGCAGAAGAAGAAAGACACTCACGTCAGGCGCGGCATCGCACAGCATGACTATGAACACGCTTGCAGTAGCGACAGAAAACCTCTCGAGAAAATACAGCGATCAGATGGCTCTCGATCGCGTAAACCTCAGCGTTCCCGAAGGAGCGGTCTACGTTCTCGTCGGAGCGAATGGCGCAGGAAAGAGCACGACATTCAAAATCCTGCTCAACCTCGAGCGTCCGACATCCGGCACAGCCAGAGTATTCGGTCTCGACACGGGTTTGGACGGACCGAGTGTCCGCGCACAAATCGGATATGTGCCTGAACAACAGGAAACGCCGTATCCATGGATGACATGCGCGCGACTCCTTGAACATGTGCGCGCTTACTACCCGTCGTGGGACCAGAGCTACAGCGCGCATCTCGTAGAGTCGCTCGAAATCAGAATGACGAAAAAGAGCGGGACTCTTTCAAAAGGAGAGATGCGCCGGCTGCAGCTCGTCATGGCAATGTCGCACCGGCCACAACTACTGTTACTCGACGAGCCAACGGAAGGACTCGACCCCGTCGCACGCCGGCAGGTGCTCACTCTTCTCTCCGAACATCTCTCCGATTCGCCCGCAACTGTTGTCATCGCAACCCACCACGTCTACGAAGTGGAGAGTCTCGCTGACTACATCGGAGCACTGAACAAGGGAAAACTCGTTGCGCAGATGAATCGGGACGAGCTGCAGCGAAACGTAAAGCGGTATCAGCTCGAGGTTACAGAAAACTGGAAGGCACCTTCAGGTCTGTCAGCGACGCAGCTGCGAACCTCGTCGCGCGACGACGAGGCGCAATGGACGATCGTCGGTGACGAGCAGGAAGTCACTGAGCGGCTTAACGCATCAGGCGCACAGGTAAAACACTCGCAGCCACTCACTTTCGACGACGCAGCATTCGTATTGCTCTCGGCGGAAACTTCACGATGACAGATACAGCATCGCATATCGCGCCGAATTTCGGCGATACTGTCCGCGAGCAATTCAAAGCAATTTCTCTTTTGCTTCGCTTTGCTGTTATGATCGCAGCCGTTCCCGCAACGATCGCGACGTTTCTCGCTTTCGCTGATTTCTTTCAGGGACGCGGTGGAGTCGAATTCGCTCCTGAGCTTTCTCTGATTCCCGCCCTCGCAGCCGCCGTTCTGCCAGTTGCGATATGGCACCGCGACCGTCCGTTCGGAGCTCGATTCTTCTGGACGCTTCCAGTCGATCGCACCCGCCACGCGCTCGCGAAAATGATTGCCGGCTGGCTCTGGCTCATGATTGGCGTAACCGCCTTCGTTCTGTGGCTGCTGATCCTTGCGCTCATTACCAAGGGAAACATTACCGGCGACGAGATCGTACGGCTTCTTCCATCGCCGACAACACCCACGAATATTGCGCTCGATCCGTCGGTGCTCAGAGCTGTTCGCTGGGTTCCACAGCCGGCTTTGTGGTTTGCGCCGTTTACAGCCGCGACAGGCGTGTACGTGATCGCGAGTGCCATCACACTCGGGTTTCGTTACCCATTCAGGTGGATCGCCGGTGCAATCGCCGGTGCGTTTATCGTGGCAGCAGCTGGTCAGGGATTCGCCTCCGACTCGTTTTGGCATCGGCTCAACCCGCTTGTCACAGCGGTGATGCAAGGCACCTACAGCGTCGATTCGTTTCTAAGCGCTCGCGCCGAATCACTTCATACGGTAGTCGCGCTCACGAACGGCAAAGTCGTGCCCGTGTGGAAGGCGGTTCCAGTCGTGAGCGACTGGCTCATCGCAACTCTTCTTTGGACCGGCCTCGGAATCGCCGGCGTATGCGGCGCGCTCTTTCGCAATCGCGAGCGCCGCTGATTCACACTTTAACAATACATGAAAATGAAGCACAGAATACTTCTCGCAGCGCACCTGCTCACTTCCGCATCCTCGTCACTTGACTGCCAGACAGTTCCAACGCCTCAGCTGAGCGCGCGCGTCGATTCAATCATCCAGGCAGATCTCATCAACCGCGGTGCAACGAGCGCATCGCTCGTCATCACACAAAACGGCAAGACGATGCTCGAGCGCACGTACGGATTTGCAGACGTTGGTGCGCAAGCCAAGGCGGATTCGAAAACCGCGTATCGGCTCGGATCTATGACGAAGCACATCACTGCAACACTGCTGCTCAAGCAGGTGGAAAAAGGGAAATTGTCATTGACTGACACGATCGGCCGGTACCTGACGGGTCTAAAACCGGAATGGACTGGCCGCGCCATCGAGCAGATTCTCAATCACACCTCCGGACTGCCGCGCGACTTTCGCAGTACGGGCGACGTCGGCGCGTATCAGCCCACCGATTCTCTGATCGCTAAGGCCGCGCGGTTCGACGCGCCCACCGTTCCCGCAGGAACGAAATTCATTTACTCGAACACCGGCTACATGTTGCTCGGCGCCTTAGTCGAGAAGCTCTACGGTAAATCGTATAGCAGTGTCCTCCGCGACGAGATCACCCGCCCGCTCGGACTGACGACGATGGGCTGGTGCGGTGATATGGAGCCCAGGGGAGCTGTCGCAAAAGGCTACATCAAGCCGCCCACCGATACACTGCGGCCGACGTTTTATATCCACCCATCCCAGCTGCTTGCGGGGGGAGTGTGCTCGAACGCCGTCGATATCGCGAAGTGGAACAACGCACTGCACAACGGAAAGATTCTTTCACCCGCATCGTATACCGCGATGACTACACCCCGCGGGATCGCTGCGGCGAACACGGTACCGTACGGATTCGGCATGTACACACGCCCGGCGACCAGTGGCGAGAAAGTCTTCCTGACCGATGGGTCTACACCTGGCTACTCCAACGAGAACGTGTGGTATCCCGCCGAAAAGCTGTCGATCACTCTGCTCACCAACACGTCGGGGCCACTCGGCTCGGACACCAACCTCACCGAGAAAATCGGCGCGATTGTACTCGGTCGCTGATCGGAATTCCTGCACCCACGAAATAAAGATGGAACTGAGAATAGAGAACCTGTCGAAGACGTACCCCAATGGAGTTCACGCGCTCAACGGCGTCACTCTTACAATTCCGCGGGGAATGTTCGGACTGCTCGGGCCTAACGGCGCGGGCAAGTCCACGCTCATGCGCACGATTGCCACACTTCAACAACCGGATTCGGGATCGATTCATCTTGGTGACATCGACGTTCTAAAAGAGAAACACAAAGTTCGTGAGACGCTTGGATATCTCCCGCAGGAGTTCGGTGTGTATCCAGGCGTTAGCGCCGAGCGTTTGCTCGACCATTTTGCGGTGCTCAAGGGTCTCGTAGATCGGAAGTTGCGCAAAGAAGTCGTCGCTGCGCTGCTGCAGCAAACCAATCTATACGACGTTCGAAAGAAAAAACTCGGTGGGTATTCAGGCGGAATGCGGCAGCGTTTCGGAGTTGCGGTAGCACTACTCGCAAATCCGAAGCTGATCATCGTCGACGAGCCGACAGCAGGTCTCGATCCTGCTGAGCGCGTTCGCTTCCTCAACCTCCTGAGTGCAATCGGCGAAGATGCTGTTGTGATTCTTTCCACTCACATCGTCGAGGATGTGGCGGAGCTGTGCAGCCGCATGGCAATCATCAACAAGGGTCGAATTCTTGTCGAGGGTGAGCCGCTCGCCGCCATCGATGCGCTCCGCGGTAAAATTTGGAGAATAGTGATCGACCGGGCGCAGCTCGAGGGAATCGAGAAGGACAATCGTGTAATCTCAACGCGACTTCTCGCGGGCCGCACTCTCGTGCACGTGCGCGACGATGCATCGCCCGGGTCAGAGTGGCAGGAAGTCGATCCGAATCTCGAGGACGTCTACTTCGACACGATGGCGGCCGCGTGAAGAGTCTCGAAGTTCTGCGCTTCGAACTGGATTATCAGTCTAGGCGCCGGTGGACGTGGGCGTACTTCTTTGCGATGCTCGCACTCACCTTCCTGTTCGCAACCCGTGGATACGTTGAGACAGTTGCGAAGTCCGGATCCTGGTTCAACGCACCATATGGCGTCGCCTTGCTTACGGTGATCGGCAGTGTCATGGGACTCCTGGTAGCAGCGGCATTCTCGGGAGAGGCAGGCGCTCGCGATCCCGAGACGCGAATGGCTTCGCTGATATACACATCGCCGCTGCGCGAGCGAAGCTACGTTGGCGGACGATTCGTCGCGGCGTTTCTGATGAACGCGCTCGTGCTCGTCACAGTGCAAGTCGCACTCGTCCTCGCAGTTCTCGTGGTTGATCTGCCCGCAGAGCTGATTGGGCCCCTGAAAATTGCGACATATGTCAGCTCGTATGCGGTGTTCGCGCTGCCGAATGCGTTTTTCGCAACGTCGCTCCTGTTTTCACTTTCGCTTCTCACACGTCGCTCAGTCTCCAGCTACCTCGGCGCAGTCATCATTTTCTTTACGAGCATATTCGTGTGGCTCGTGGTAGCCGAGAAGCTGGGGATGTGGGAGCTCGCAAAGATTATCGACCCGCTTGGACTGACGGTGTTGAGGGAGTTTTCCAAGACCACGACTGCCACGCAGAAGAATTTGTTTTCTGTATGGTCGAATTCTTCGCTGCTTTTAAACCGCGGCCTGTGGCTCACTGTGTCGGCGGTCATCATTGGGATCGCGCATTTGCGATTCCGGTTCGAAGCCGCTGGAACGCGCAGCTGGTTCGGGGGCTCATCGGCAAGTGTCGACACCGCCGAGCGGAGCGTTCCAATCACAGTTCCGAAGGTTGTGAAGTCCAAGGGAATCAAAGTGCGACTGCACCAGCTGCTCGTCATAACGACGCAGTCGTTCAGGGAAGTTGCAATCAGCTGGGGTGGGCTCGTACTGGTACTTCTCTCGCTGATTACCGTTGTGCTCGGCCCGAAAGCAATGGCGCATCTCGGAGTACCTGTAATTCCGACAACCGAGCAAATGGTGAACTGGATCGGGCACCCCGGTGAGATACTGTGGTTCATCATTCCGATTCTTACGACGTTCTACGCTGGTGAGCTCGTGTGGCGCGATCGTGAAACGCGATTGAGTGAAATTGCAGATGCCGCGCCGGTGCCCGAGTGGGTTCAGATGGCAGGTAAATACATCGGGCTCGGAATGATGCTCGCGGCGTATCAGCTCTCGCTGGTCGTCGCATGCATTCTGGTTCAGTTGCAGATGGGTTACTACGACATCGAGCTCGGACTATACCTCCGCACCGCGCTCGGCTTCTCGATGGTGGAGCATCTTCTTTTCGCCGCTCTTGCGTTTTCGCTTCATGTGATCATCAACCAGAAATACATCGGATATCTGGTGATCCTCGTCATCTATGCGTACATGGGCGGCGCGGCATCGGTTGGAATCCCGTCTCTTCTGATTTACGCAGCGAGCCCCGAATGGACGTACTCCGACATGAGAGGTTTCGGACCCTCAATCGCGCCGTGGGCGTGGTTCAAAACCTACTGGGCAGGGTGGGCAGCACTCATATCTATAGCAGCGATGCTTCTGATGGTTCGCGGGAGAGAGCCCGGATTCAAGGCGCGGCTTACGCTGATGCGCGAGCGTCTCTCCGGCCGGACCATTGGAGTGATGGGTGCGATATGCGCGCTGATTATCAGCACCGCCGCATTCATCGTCTACAACACGCACGTTCTGAACAATCCGATTACCGAAGCAGAGCGACTCGCCCGACGGGCACAATACGAGACGACGTATTCGAGATTCGCCGGCCTCGCTCAGCCGGAGCTGCGCGCAATTTCAATTCGCGGCGACATCCATCCGAGTAATCGAGAAGCGACAATCCACACGACATATACGCTCGTGAACAACACTGTCTCTTCGATAACTGATATTCATCTGGTTCCCGAAGATGAAGGCATCACAGGACGTGTCTCGTTCGATCGTCCTTCGCGAACCGTCGTCGAAGATGCGACGCTCGCCTATCGGATTTACACGCTAGGCTCTCCACTGGCGCCGGGAGACTCGGTGCACGCGAGCTTCGAGATCAAAATCAATCCTCGCGGATTTACAAACAATGGTACAGATCACTGGATCGTTGCGAATGGTACTTACCTCGACGCGGATACCTGGCTTCCCAAAATCGGTTATCAACGCGAGAGAGAGCTCAATACCAAGCTGGATAGAATGAAGTACAACCTCGGGCCGCGTGAAGAGATTCCCTCGGTGCAGGACAGCGCGGCGCGTCATAGCGTGCGACCAAGGCGTCTTGCGTTCGACGCCGTGTTATCTACGGACGGCGATCAGACAGCTGTCGCTCCCGGGGAGCTGAAGCGCGCGTGGAGCGAAAATGGTCGCCGATTCTTTCATTACCAGGCCGATGCCCCGATGCGGAATGATTTCGCGATCTATTCCGCTCGTTATGTGGTTCGTACGGATAACTGGAATGGAGTACAGATCCAGATCGTTCATGATCCGGGACACAGCACGAACGTAGATGCGATGATCAAGAGCGCACGCGCGTCTCTCGATTACTTCACGAAGACCTTCGGTCCGTATCCGTATCGTGAGCTGAGATTCGTAGAGCATCCCGGCCAGTCAATGACTCTGCATTCTTCTCCGATCAACATCGCATATGAGGAAGCCTTCGCGGGAATGAACTCGAAAGCGGATCCTCGCGGATTCGATTTTCCATTCGCCGTTGCCGCGCATGAGATAGGCCATCAATGGTGGGGCAACCAGCTATCGCCCGCAGACATCGAGGGCGGGCCACTCCTCACTGAATCACTCGCCTGGTACTCTGCGATGTGCATCGTCGCTCGGACACACGGTGAGGATCACTTGCAGCGGATGCTCGACATGATGCACGAGTCGTCGTGGACTATCTCGACACGTGCAGATGTTCCGCTGCTTCGCGTGTACAACCGGTACGCCGCGTATCGAAAGGGGCCGTTCGCGATGTACGCGCTGCGTGAGTATGTCGGTGAGGATCAGATCACGGTCGCGTTGCAGAGGTTGTTCAACAAGTACAAATCGGCCGAGCCTCCTCTTGCCGTATCGACAGATTTGCTCGCCGAATTGAAATCGGTGACTCCTGATTCGCTGCAGGGTTTGTTAGGAGACCTCTTCGAACGCAATACCTATTGGGAGCTCGCGACGAAGCGTGTCGAGGCAACGCCGGCAGGAAATGGTCAATGGCGTGTGACACTCGACGTGAATGCGCGGAAGGTCACTGTCGATACACGCGGCACAGAGACCGAAGTCCCGATGAACGATCTCGTTGAAGTAGGTGTTTATGGCGCAGGTCGTAATGCGACGCGTGGTGCGCAGCTTTATCGCGCGTTGCACCGGATCAAGCCGGGAGTACAGCAAATCACCATTGTCGTTTCAGCGCGGCCAGTGCGTGCGGGCATCGATCCACGTTATCTGCTGATTGATGCAGATCCGAACGACAACATAAAACAACTAAGCGGGACGAATTAACCCTTTGGGCGTTGGGTCAATGGTTTTCGGCGTTCGGCTCTCGAGTAATGAGTTGTCAGTGGAACCGCGACTGAAAACAAGCCAGCTGATTGCCGAGAACCATTGACCGAAAACCCGAAGGGTTAATGAGCAGCAGCTGTCCCCATCCGTGTTATCCGTGTGTCAAAGCAGTTCTAGCTAGCCTCCGTCAACTCCTCACCGGGATTAACAAACAAATTCCGCACACTCCCCTGCTGCTGGTCATACAACCGCGCGTACATCCCACCAGCCGCAAGCAGTTCCATGTGCTTCCCCCGCTCAACGAGACCACCGCCATCGAGGACGAGTATCTGATCAGCGCCGAGTATCGTGGAAAGCCTATGTGCTATTACAAACGTTGTGCGGTTTGTTCTTAGCGCCTCGAGTCCATCCTGAATCAATGATTCGCTCTCGCTGTCGAGGCTGGATGTCGCTTCGTCCAGCAACAAAATCACGGGGTTCGCCAGCAATGCACGCGCAATTGCAACCCGCTGTCGCTGACCACCCGACAACTTCACTCCGCGCTCGCCTACGATCGTGTCATATCCTTCGGGCATTCGCCGGATGAACTCATCACAGTGCGCAACTGCCGCAACCCTCTCCACGTCTTCGATCGACACATCGGGCCGCGAGTACCGAATATTCTCGAGGATTGTCCCGTCGAACAGAAACGTCTCCTGAAGCACGAGTCCGATCTGCGCACGATATTCCCGAAGGTCAAACGACGAGATGTCGAGCCCGTCGATGAGAATCCGTCCCGATCGCGGACGATGAAACGCAGCGAGCAGTCCGAGCAAGGTGCTCTTCCCCGACCCACTGGGTCCTACGAGAGCAGTCGTAGTTCCGGCATCCGCGGAAAATGAGATCTCGTGAAGCACTGGCACGCCCGGGCGATAGTAAAAACCGACATCATCGAACGTGACATTTCCTTTCAAAAGCGGAACGCGATTCCCCGCGACGGTTTCTTCGGTCGGCTCATCGAGTAAATCGTGCACTCGCTCGAGACCTGCCAGCGCGTCGGACAGTAGAGTCCCAATCTGCGCCACCTGAATCAGTGGAGCCGTGACAAGCCCGGTAAAAAGCGCGTACATCGCGAGGCTGCCAAGTGTCATCGATCCGGTAAGCACTGAGCGGCCACCGATCACGATGATCGTCGCACCAATTCCGGACACTGCAACAGTCGTAAGTGCAGTTGCCAACGCCCAACCCGAAAGACTCTTCACAACAAGCCTCAGCATGTTGTGAACGCCACGCGTGAAAACGAGATCCTCTCGCCGTTCCGCAACGTAAGCTTTGATGACACGAATGCCGCCGAGCGACTCGCCGAGGCGGCCGGTGATTCGCGCAAACTCGATGCTTCGTTGTCGGTTGATCGGACGCAGCCGCGAAAACGCAATCGCAACGCTTCCACCGATCAAGGTCAGAAAGACGACCATCAACGTTGTCATCCGCCAGTTGATCCAGAACAGAACACCGAGAGCGGCGCTCGCGGTGACGAGACCACCCAGCAGCTGCGCAAACCCGCTTCCGAGGAGATTTCGAATTCCATCGGGATCATTCAGAATGCGTGACGTCAGCGCACCCACCTGAGTCCTATCGAACGCCTCGACAGGAAGCCGGAGCACGTGCGACGCGAGCTTCCTTCTCATCTCCGCCACGATTTTCTGAGCCGCAACACCGAGCACTAGTGAAAGCGTGTAAGCCGTCGTGGCTTGAATGATTCCGGCAACGATAACAACGGCGGCAAGCGGAAGAAGAAGACTCGTCCGACGCTCGACTAAAACATTGTCGATGAAATATTTCGACGATGCTGGAAGCACGAGACCCGCGAAGCGGCTCACAAACGTCAATACAACACCAAATCCGACAAGCGCACGGTGACGTTTGAACAGCCACACAAGCTCTCGCCATCCGCGCGATGGCGAGGACTTCGGCGCAGAAGCCGCCAGCATGTCCTCCGGCTTCGGGTTGCGGTCCCCCCGAGGAAACATGCGCATTGGCGCGCTCATTCAGAAAACCTTTTTATACGATCGTCGGCTTTTCTACGAGCCACGGCGCAGTACGAATGCTGATCCATCGTATCGCCGTGACGAGTCCAATGCCTATCGCTGCAATGACGATGATTATCGCGTAAAGATTGTCGATGCGGAACGTCTGCCACGACATCCAAAGCATTGACCCAAGTCCCGTACTCGATCCAAGCATCTCAACGCCGATCGTTCCATGAAACGCCGTATTGGCGGACAGTCGTAACCCTGCAAGCATCAGAGGCATTGCACCGGGCAGGAGCACATGAACAAAAACCTGACGTCTATCCGCACCGTAATTCCGCCCAAGATCCAGATGAGTTGGGCTCATCGCACGCACACCCGCGACTGTGTTGAGAAACATCGGGAAGAATGCGCCGAGCGACACGGCTGCGATCTTCGAGACTTCTCCAATTCCGAAAACGACAATGAGCAGGGGAAAGAAAGCGAGCCGTGGAATTGGATGAAGCGCAGCAACAATTGGATCGATGATATGACGGAAACGTTGCGACGTACCAGCAGCGAGACCGAGGCTCACACCAGCGAGAATACCAAAGAACAGCCCTCCTGCAATTCTCGCGAACGTTACCGCAAGATTGGTCTCGAGCGTTCCGTCAGCGACCATCACTCCGAGTGCTTTGAGAACAACCGACGGCGCGGGAACGAAAAGACCCGTATCAGCGCCTGATCTAATGAATACTTCTAAGACGATGAGCAGGACAATCCATACCATAGCCAGGCGAACTGTCCATCCATTTATGCCAGTCGAGGGCGTGAACGAAAATCGTTTGTTCGATGCAAGTGAAACGGGGAAGCTCACGCGGGGCCGGAAGACGCTTCAAGAAGTGTCCATACTCGATCGATAATGCGCGTTGCATTAGCGAGATCGCGTGGAAAATTGCGCGGCCGATCGAGAAGCACCGGAATGTCGGCAATGATCGACGCCGGCCGTTCCGACATCACGACAACGCGATCTCCGAGAAGTACCGCTTCCTCGATGTCATGCGTAACGAAGATCACCGTGCGGCGATCGCCGGCCCAAATGCTCAGCAGCTCATTCTGCATGCGACGCCGTGTTTGTGCGTCGAGTGCACCGAAGGGCTCATCCATTAACAGAAGGGGGGCATCCATCACGACAGCGCGGCCAATTCCCAGTCGCTGCCGCATTCCGACTGACAGCTCGTGCGGAAAGTGATCCGCGAAGTCAGCGAGTCCCACCCGCTTGAGAAACACGAGCGCGCGCCTGCGGCGCTCGTCCTTGGGTACACCACCGAGCTTTAGTCCGAACGCAACGTTATCCGTAACTGTCATCCAGGGAAACGTTCCGTTTTCCTGAACCACAAGACCACCGCGTGCGCGCTGCCGCGCCTCGAATTTCACACGCCCGCTCATGGGACTTTCCAATCCCGCGATAATTCTGAGCAGCGTCGACTTGCCACATCCGCTCGGGCCAACGATGCAAACGAATTCGTTGACACCCACACCGAACGTTATGTCACGCAGCGCCTCGATACTTCCGCGATCGCCATTGAAGGTGTGACCGATGCGTTCACATTCGAAGTGGAGCTCATCGGTTTCGCGGAGTTGAACAGGTGTTGGAGTCGCAAGCCCTACCATCTAGTCTCTAGTCCGAACGTAACCCACCGCGGCGCCCCCAGCTCGGCGAGACCAGCGCGTGTACGCGTAACCTGAAATTCTTCGTCGAAGAGATTCTCAACTTTTAGACGCGCAGTGACGCGGCGACCAACGTCGCGGTTCAAACGAAACCCAACGAGATCAAACGGGGCGAGCTCGATGGTGTTGAGATCGTCGTCGAATCTCGGGCCGACATGGCGTGCTTCAATAGACGCTGAAAACCAACGCGGATTGTCGAATGAAACTCCGGCCATCGATGCGTTCGGCGCGGAACGAAGAGCGCGCATTCCATCGACTGGTTGCCCCGGAGCTTTCACCCGAGTCGAGTTGTAGCTGTATCCCGCGTTGAAGCGCCAGTAGGCAGAAGGCCGCCACACGAAATCCGATTCTATTCCGTTGCTGCGCAGTGCGCGAACATTCTGCCGCTGCAAGCATGTCTGCTTCGCGGGCATCAAGCCACACGGAGCAATAACCTGCGCAGTGTTGCCAGCAGTTCCGATTGTGATGTCAAGGATTGGCGACGCAACACGGTTCGTGAACGCAGTGAAGCGTGCCAGAACTTCTGGACCAATCTCGAGATCGAATCCGCCTTCCAATCCGCTGAGACGTTCCGCTTCGAGCTGGGCGTTTGCTTCCGTAACCGTCCCTCTGCTCGAGAAACGCGGATAGTACATCTCGTACATACTCGGCGCGCGGAATGCTTGATATCCATTTACCCGGAGGGCGAGCCAGCTTGCCTGCTGCCGTCGAAATCCGAGTGACCACGTCACGCGCGAGTCGATGTGACCTGCGATCGTGGAATCATTGAGAACCGCTCCCGACTTCAGGCTTGTCACCGTGCGGTCTGCATCGAACGCGTTCACGCGGTCGAAACGAATGCTGGCAACCATTCTCAGAGAATGTCCGAGGTCGGCCGCATCCTGCACGAAAGCTCCAAGGAATTGCTGATCCCCGGCAACCCTGCGTGATTCCGTCGGCGCGTTGTTAACGAAGGTGTACGCGTCTGTAAGCGATCCACGGATGGACGTGTAATCGACGCCGCTCGAAATTTCGTGGCGGTAGCGCAGCATCTGCGTCCATTGAGCGAACAGTCCCTGCGAATTCGCGGGTGAGTTCTGGTACCGCGACGGTGTTGATGTCGTTCGGTCGGTATTGATGGAAAAGGTTTTTAGACGGTTGAGACGATTGACCGCAAATCCAGTCGCTGTCACGATGCCATGCGATTGGGTCAGCCACCTGATGCCCGTTCGTGCGTCATTGAACTGCAGATCGTCTAGCGTGCCCCACGGCGGTTGACCGTTCCTGTAGGTGCTGCCTGAAACCCATCCCTGAACGGACGGAGTAATGTCGTAATTCAATTTTCCCGTAACGAGACCGTTCCTTACAGGATCCGGCGCGTCTATGGGTCCGGCCTGGCTTGCAGGAACGACATTGAAGTTGTCGGTATCGAGATAATCTGCCGCCAGGACAGCGGACAGTTTCGCTCGCTTGAGACTCGCGACCCCTGCACCGTGTGATGTGTTGAACGAGCCCCGCTCGGCGGTGAATCTCACCTCGTCGAGACGCGGATCGATTGTTCGAAGGTTTACCACACCGCCGAGTGCGCGGCTTCCCCAGATAACAGCGCCGCCTCCGCGAATGACTTCCGCTGAGCCGAGCATCGAAATCGGCATTCGTCCCCAGTCGATCCATCCCGAGAATGGATCTCCGAATGGAACGCCGTCGAGCAAAACCAACACGCGGCCCGCGGATGATCCACCGAGCCCGCGGAACGTAACGATCCCTCGAGCAGGATTGGATATGAGCCCGGATTGAGCATCACGAAGTGTGAAGCCCGGAATACTACGAAGAAGATCGGGGACTGACGTTGCGGCGCTTGCTTTGATTTCCGGCGTGCCGATGACTTTGACAGGCGATGGAAGGTTTTCGACGGTCTGCTCGCTGCGCGTGGCGGAGATAACGACAGCAGCAAGTGGTCGGGGCGCCGTTGCTGAATCCTGTTTTTCCTGTGCGTCGGTGATTCGCGGAATAAGTGCTAACACACCCAGGGTTAAGAACCGGAAAGTCATTGCGTAGTGGCCGTAGAATGGTGGGTGAGATCAGTCACGAAAGTAGAGTCCATTGCCTGGTCGCGGGTAAGAATCTCCTGAATAAAACCCTCTTTTTTCGCCCACGCCTCAAACTGTTCAATGCCCTGCCAATTCACAGTCAGATCCGACCGGAACGGTAACCAGCACGCTTGTCGTATGAGCTCCGGCGTTTGGCCTGTTGCCTCCGCAATAATTGCGATGTTGCGGTTTGTTTTTCCCTGGAGATACTGCGCAACGCCCCGGTTGTACGCGCGAAGAAATCGCACGCCGGATTGACGATCCTTATGTAACAGTCGATCGCTGAACGCGATTGTGCCCCACTGAAAGTCAGGGACAACTTTTTCAGCAGCCAGCCATACAGGAGCCGTACTCTTCAATCGGGTAAGCAGCGGCTCTCCCGAAGCAACCGCGTCGATCGTGCCTTTCTCGAAACTCGTGGCAGCAACAGCATCGGGTATTCTTATCACGTCGAGAGTTTTAATGTCGACGTTGGCCGTCTCGAGCATTCGCGAAGTAATGAATCGTGTGAACCCGTCGCGACTTGCGCGCAGGCGCTTTATCGCGG
>DATLDN010000014.1:0-2057 GCA_035525855.1 Gemmatimonadaceae bacterium | reverse complement strand
CGGCATGCCCTCAAGCAAGTCGGACTCAGCCAGGCGCGTTGTAATCATTGGCGCAGGTGCGGCTGGCTCGATGGCGGCGATCTTCGCGGCCAGAGGTGGTGCTGAGACGATTTTGCTGGAGCGGACGCGTGATGGTGGGCGGAAGATTCTCATCAGTGGCGGCGGGCGGTGCAACGTGCTGCCAATGCAGGTTGATGAGTCACGTTTTGTCACCGACTCTTCGCCTCGCTCGCTCAGGAAAATTCTCCGCTCCTGGCCGCTCGCTGAACAGATCGCGTTCTTTGAAGATGACTTGCACATTCCGCTCGCTGAAGAGCCTGCATCGTTGAAGTTGTTTCCGAGATCCAACAAAGCCCGGGATGTGCGCGACAGTTTGCTCGCCGCGGCGAAAGCAGCAGGCGCGGCGGTTTACAACGACAGGTTGGTCACGGGTTTTTCGCCGCGCGATGCGAAGTGGAGTGTGAGCTGTGAAGGCGCTCCGGAGGTTGAATGCGATGCCGTGGTCGTATCCACTGGCGGACTATCGGTTCCAAACACCGGAAGCGACGGACTCGGTCTTCGCGAGCTCGCGCGGCTCGGTCACACGATGAATCCAGCTTACGCTGCGCTTACTCCGGTTACGGCGACTCGATCGCCGTTTGCGGAGCTGAGCGGAGTTTCTCTTCGGGTTGCGATCACCGCACGTGACGATGCGTCGGGACGGAGTGCGGCATCGACGGGTGGATTTCTGTTCACGCATCATGGATACAGCGGTCCAGCCGTACTCGATGTCTCGCATGTTGTAGTGCGATCGCGACTCGAATCGAACAGCTCGGCGCGCTTGATTGTGCAGTGGACTGAGCTCAATGCAGCAGCGTGGGAAAAAGAGCTGCAGCCGCGCGGGAATCGAACTGTTGCTGGTGCAATTCGTCCGCATCTGCCCGATCGTCTTGTTGCAATACTCCTATCGCTAGCTGATTGCGATCCCTCCCGGTCACTTGCGGAGCTTCGGCGCGAGGAGCGCCTTCGCATCATCAACGTGCTCGTGTCGTGTGAGCTGCCGTGGGACGGAGATGAGGGTTACAAGAAGGCTGAAGTGACGGGTGGTGGTGTGAGTCTCGGTGAAGTGAATCCGGTTTCGATGGAAAGCCGGCGACATCGAGGACTATACATTTGCGGTGAAGTACTCGACGCGTTCGGGCCGGTGGGCGGCTACAACTTCCTGTGGGCGTGGGCAACGGGGCGTGCTGCAGGAATTGGTGCGACGCGGGGAAGCGTCTGACCGCTCGAAGCTCGACAGCTACTTTTGCAAAAGTTTCTTCAGCGTTTGAGGAACGTGATCGTTCTTTGGATCCAGCTCGACAGTTCGCTTGTAATTCTCAATTGCGCGAGCGGTGTCTCCTTTCGCGATCAGCGCGTCCGCGAGATTCTCGAACGCGCTTGCTTCTCTCGGAAACAACGCCGTAGCAGCCGTCAGGATCTTAATCGCATCGTCGTTCCGGGCAGGCGTGAGCTGAGTGAGAGCGACGCCAGCGAAAATCAGATGTCCTGCCGCACTTGAGAAGTGCACTGAATCAGCTCGCAGCTCGGCGTATTTCTCCAGGAGCTGATCAGGTCCGCCCGCTCGCCATGTTGTGAGTAATGCTGGATAGGCCGCGCGACGGCATCGCGTTCCTGATTGGAGCGCTCCTTCGGATCGACGGTAGAGGCAGGTCAGGTATGCATTCACATACTGGCCATTGTCTGCATTCGTCAGCACGACGATTCCGGTTCCCTTCTCCGGATTTGACAGGAATCCGGACATCCATCCGGAGTTCGCGCCGGTGTGTCCGGCAAAGTGTCGATCGTTGATCGTAGTGAGGTCGTAACCCAGTCCGTAGGTTGGAGACGCAGTCTGTGGAGTCTGCATCGCCTGGATGGTTTCGGCTTTCAAGATCTTCGTGTTGACGGCGCCGTTTCGCTTTACGCCTGCGGCAACAAACCGGGCAAGATCGACGACTGTTGTCTGGAGACCTGCCGCGGCCTGTTCGATGAAGCGTTCACCGGGAAGACTCTCGCCGAATTTATCGTACGGAATC
>DATLDN010000007.1:0-3575 GCA_035525855.1 Gemmatimonadaceae bacterium | reverse complement strand
GCCGCGACCGAGAAGCGCTGGTGGGATGCAATGCGCGAAGAAAGGGAAGGCGACGCGTGAGCAAAAAAGACTCTATCGCTCGTGATAGCGAGCGTGGAGTCGTTGTAAAGGGAACCGGCGGAATCTGGCACGTTCGAACAGAAGATGGATCGATAGTCGAAGCTTCGATGCGCGGCCGTCTCAAGAAAGAACGACAGGATCTGCTCAAGCTCACGGTCGGAGATGATGTCGTTCTCGTGCGCGACAAAGCCGGTCACGCGGGAGCAACGTGGGCGATCGAAGAAATTCTCCCGCGCCGATCGCAGCTCGCGCGTCGGATGCCTGGGGAAGGACGCGGCGAAAGAATTGTCGCAGCGAATATCGATCAGGTCATCATTGTATTCGCCGTCGTGAAACCTGAGCCGCATCTAAAAATGCTCGACCGCTTTCTTGTGATCGCGGAAGGAAACGAGCTCCAGCCCCGAATCGTGATCAACAAGATCGAGCTTTCAGATCGTGCCGAAACTGAAGCGCGGTTCGCCGATTATGCGCGTGCTGGATATCCGATGCATTACACCAGCGTCAAACAGAACATCGGTCTCGATGAGCTTCATGCGGCACTCGAGGGGCGGACCTCGGTATTGAGCGGGCCTTCAGGTGTCGGAAAGTCATCGCTCATGAACGCGATGTATCCGGGACTGAATCTGCGAGTTGGCGAAATCAGCGAGTCGGTCAACAAGGGAAGACACACTACCGTCGGTGCGATTTTGCATCCACTTCCGGACGGCGGATATGTCGTGGACACGCCCGGTCTCCGCGAAGTTGGAATGTGGGGATTGGAGTCAGCTCATCTCGACCAGCTATTTCCGGAGCTTCGCCATCTTGTAGCCGACTGTCGCTTTGGTGATTGCACTCACGAGAGCGAGCCAGGATGCGCGGTGACCGCGGCGGTTGAATCGGGGGCTGTATCGCGTGAGCGATTTGACAGCTATCGACTTCTGAGGGTGGAGCTGGAGGAGATCGAGAAGAAATGGCGCAACATAAAACGGTAAGTTCAAAATGACATACGCGGAGTGAGGACTGACCCTTCGGGTTTTGGGTCCATAGTTCTCGGCCTTCGGCTCGCGAGTAATGGGTCATCGGAAAAAAACGCATCACTGAAAACCCGCTAGCCGAATACCGAGAACTATTGACCCAAAACCCGAAGGGTCAGTCCTCACTCTGAATTTCGAAATTGCGGTTGAAAGACGGTGACTGGCCTTCGCCCTCTCCGCGAATTATCTCTAATTAGTCCCACATAAGCATCCACCCCCCACTCTCTTCGAGAGGGAGAACATGTATCGTCACTCGTTCAAATCGATTGCATTCATCGGCGCAATCGCAATCTCCGTCTCCAACGCGTCCGCACAGGGCCATGCGCTCGGATTCGATCCCAACACATTCGACAAGTCTGTTCGCCCACAGGATGACCTGTTCCGCTATGTGAACGGTTCCTGGCTCAAGAACACGCAGATTCCCGCAGACGCATCAACCTGGGGATCATTCCAGGAGCTACGCGAGCAGGAACGGGCCAACATGCGCGGGCTGCTCGAGCAGGCGAGGTCGGCGCCTGTTGGAAGCGAAGCTCGGAAAGCCGGCGATTTGTACGCGAGCTTCATGGACAGCGCTCGCATCGAGCGACTCGGCATCGCGCCTCTGCAAGGTGAGCTCACAGCGATTTCGGGATTGAAGGACCCCGGGCAGCTGCCTACGACTTTCGCGCACTTCGCACAAATCGGCGTGAGCACGCCAGTCGCTGCAGGCATCGGGCAGGATCCGAAACGATCGGACGTCAACGTTCTTCTTGTTGGTCAGTCGGGACTGGGAATGCCGGATCGTGACTACTATCTGAAAGACGACGCGAAGATGCTGTCCACTCGCAAAGCGTACACGGACTACATCACACAGCTGCTCACACTCGCGAAGCAGCCCGATCCTTCAGGGTCAGCGCAAAGAATTCTCGCCCTCGAGACGGCAATCGCTACGAAGCAGTGGGATCGTGCGCGCCAGCGCGACAGAAATGCCACTTACAACAAGATGACCGCGACCGAGCTCGGCACGCTGGCGCCGGCGTTCAACTGGCCGGGATATCTCGGCGCAGCAGGAATGTCGAAAGTCACCGACGTCATTGTCCGTCAGCCCGATTACATCAAGGCGATGGACGAGATCCTCACCGCAACGCCCATTACCACGTGGCGTGAGTATTTGACGTTCAAGCTTCTCGACAGCTACGCAGATCAGCTTCCCTATGCATTCGAGAAAGCGCGATTCGATTTCCGCGGTCGCACTCTGCTTGGTGTTCAGAAGATGCCTGACCGATGGAAGCGCGCTGTCGATGGAACCGAATCCATGCTCGGCGAGGCCGCAGGAAAGTTGTACGTCGCCAGGTATTTCAAGCCGGAAGCGAAGGCGCGTATGGACGCGCTCGTGAAAAACATTCGCGCTGCGTACAAAGTGGGAATCGACAGTCTTGCGTGGATGAGTCCTGCAACCAAGGCCGCGGCGCAGGAGAAGCTTGCTCACTTTACTGTAAAGATCGGCTATCCTGACAAACCGCGTGATTACTCAGCGTTTACGGTCAAGGCTGATGACCTGCTTGGGAATGCGATGCGAGCATCGCAATTCCAGTATACCGAGATGGTCGGTCGCTTCGGGAAGCCTGTGGACCGCACACGTTGGGGCATGACGGCGCAGACAGTGAACGCGCAGTACAGCGCGACGAACAATGACATCACTTTCCCTGCCGGAATTCTTCAGCCGCCGTTCTTCAACGTTGAAGCCGACGATGCTGTGAACTACGGAGCGATTGGCGCGGTAATCGGACACGAGATCGGACATGGATTCGACGATCAGGGTCGGAAGTCCGATGGCTCAGGAAATCTTCGTGACTGGTGGACTGCAGAGGACGCGAAGGCGTTCGAGGCGCTCACCGCAAAGTTTGGTGCGCAGTACGATGCGATCAACCCGATCGACAACATGCACATCAACTCGAAGCTCACGATGGGCGAGAATATCGGTGACCTGAGCGGACTTGCGCAGGCGTATCGTGCCTATCGCATTTCGTTGAATGGAAAGGAGGCGCCGGTAATTAACGGCTTCACCGGAGATCAACGTTTCTTCATTGGATACGCGCAGATCTGGCGCACGAAGTTCCGTGATGAAGCGCTGCGCAATCGTCTTCTGACTGATCCGCACTCGCCTGGTATGTATCGCGCGTTCGTTCCGATCGTGAACAACGATGCATTCCAGAAAGCGTTCGAAGTGAAGCCGGGCGACAAGATGTACCTGCCTCCCGAGGAAAGAGTGAAGATCTGGTAATTTCGTAAACGAAGAGAGACATAGCCTCTGCGCTATGTCTCTCTGTCGTTTCGTGCAGTTTGGCATGTGTCGTGCCCCTTGAAGATTTGTATTCGAATGCCGGAGGGCACGATGGCTGGAAAGAGAGAGACAATTGAGCCGCACGGTGACAAGCGGTTCGTGCGACGTGACGATCAAGGGCAATTCAGCGAATCGGATGACGCGGGTCGTTCGATCAGTCGCGACGTGCAACAGCACGC
>DATLDN010000167.1:0-21724 GCA_035525855.1 Gemmatimonadaceae bacterium | reverse complement strand
CGGCTGTTGCTGAGTCGCTACGGCCGGCAGGGCGTGGTCGTCAATGAAGATTTCGAGATAAAAAGTTTTCGCGGAGATACCACACCGTTTCTTGCACACGCATCAGGGTCCGCAAGCCTCGACCTGCTCAAGCTGGCGCGTCCGGATCTTGTGATGCCCCTTCGAATGGCATTGAGTCGTGCCACCACCGAAAACCAGTTCGTTTCGGAGAAGCATAGAACGAGGAGTCCCGCCGGCGAGCTGGAAGTAATGATCGACATTCTTCCACTTTCAGCAAAGCCGGCGTCAAAGCGGCTGTTTCTAATCTTGTTTCAGGAGCAGCCAGTCGAGTCAAGCAGTCGCTCGAAAAAAAAGGACGCGGCGCCCGACTCAAAGAATTCGCGAAAAATGAAAGCGGGGGAAACGCAGTCAGTGCGTGACGAGCTCGCTGCTTCGAAAGCATATCTGTCCGAGATCATCGAGCAGCATGAGGCCAGCATCGAAGAGCTGCAGGCCGCCGCAGAGGAAATTCAGTCCAGCAATGAAGAGCTTCAGTCTACCAACGAGGAGCTCGAAACAACAAAGGAGGAAGTTCAGTCGACGAACGAGGAGCTCACTACCCTCAACGACGAGCTGCAGCAACGCAACCGCGAGATCGGTGAGATCGCCGGCGATTTAGCCAACGTATTCGCCAGTACTACAATCCCCATCGCGATAATCGGACGCGACCTTCGGCTCAGGCGATTCACGCCCGCGCTGAGTCGCGTTATGAAAGTCATTCCCACGGATGCCGGCCGCCCCCTGAGCGACGTCAAGCTGTCTTTCACTTTGCCCGGGCTCGATCGGCTCATCTCGAACTCGATCGAGACACTGGCAGTCAATCGCGCTTTGGCCAAACATGACGATGGGTCGATGTGGGCAGTGACGATTCGCCCGTATCAGACACTGGAAAAGCGGGTCGACGGCGCTATCATCGTCTTCACTGACGGCTCGGAAGCATCAGAAGAGCGCAGGCTCGCGCTCGAAGCTGCAGAAGTCGCTCGTGCTGCCGCGGTGCGCAGCGTCGAAGAGCTCTCCGCTGCTGTTGGCCGCCGGGATCGCGCGGAGGGCGATCGAACCCTGCTGCTCCTGCGTCTCCAGTCCGCACAGGAAGAAGAGCGGGCCCATTTTTCGAGGGAGCTTCACGACGAGCTGGGCCAGCATCTTACCATGCTCGGACTTGGATTGAGTGAGCTGTCGACAACCGCTCCAACCGGATCGGAGATTGGCCGGCGCACGGACGAATTGAGAGCTATCGTCAACACACTCGGCCGCGAGCTTCACGGTGTGGCACAGCGCCTCCGGCCAAAAGGCCTCGACGATTTCGGGCTCGAGGCGGCACTCTCGAGTTATGCGCAGGACTGGTCGAAACAGACCGGAATTGCACTGGACCTTCACATATCGGAAGAGTCGGAGCGGCTCCCGCTCCTGATCGAGACCGCCGCCTATCGTGTCGCCCAGGAAGCGATGACGAATATTGCGAAACACAGCGGTGCAACGCGCGCCGGCATCACAATCGAGCGGCGCGATGGAAGTCTGAATCTCATCATCGATGATAACGGAAAAGGCTTTGAAAGCAGGGTTGTTTCCCCCTCTTCGCATGCAGCCGATGGAATGGGATTGATCGGAATCCGTGAGCGTATCGCGCTCCTTGAAGGCAGCGTGCAGATTGAGACGGGCCTCGGGGACGGCGTCACACTTTACATTCGAATCCCGATCGAGCGGAGTTTGTTGGGCGCGTGACTAAATCGCAGAAAGATGACGACAGGATCATACGCATCGTTCTCGCCGACGACCACGCAGTTGTCCGCGAAGGATTGAAGTCGCTTCTGAACGCACAGGCTGATATGTGTGTTGTCGGTGAAGCGGGAGACGGCGCGACTGCGCTCGAGGTGACCCGGGAGCTTTGCCCTGATGTTGTGGTCACGGATTTATCGATGCCGGGTTCGACCGGCTCGGAGCTCACTGAAAGAATCCGCCAGCAGCATGATTCGGTCAAAGTGCTCGTATTGACTGTTCACGAGGAGCGGCTGTATCTGACTCGACTTTTTCGTGCAGGGGCGTCCGGCTACGTGCTCAAGCGCGCGGCTGCAAGCGACCTTGTCAATGCGGTGCGCATAGTCGCGAGCGGCGGAACGTATATCGATCCGGCGCTTGCAGGAGAGCTGGTAACCGGTTTTCTCGATTCCGAGTCGAGCTCCGTCGATGCGGATGATTCATTGAGCGAACGTGAGCGTGAGGTGCTCGTGAGAATCGCCCGGGGGTTCTCGAACAAGGAGATTGCGGCGGAGCTCGAGCTCAGCACCAAGACAGTCGAGACATATAAAGCGCGGGTCGCCGAAAAGCTCGGCCTCCACAGCCGCGTTGAGATAATACGGTACGCCACCCGAAAGGGATTATTGCACGACGATCAGCTGATGTAGTCGATCATCAGTTAAGTGCTTTAGCCGATGGCTAACGGCTGATGAGGGGATGGCTGTCCTGTAGGGGTTACTCCCTACACGCGTCCTTCTGATTCTCCCGATACCCGCATCCGGATTCAACTGGTATCGTGAGTACGATGATCGAAGACAAAAATGTAGTTAGCCTCCCGAGCGATGCGCCCCTGACGACGTACGCATCCGCTGACAAGGTAGAGGCAGCACTCAGGCTGGAAGTAGCGTCGTTCCTGTTCGGCCAATCGAAGACACCTGAGGGCCTTCGCGACCGGGTGCGTGAGCTGACAGCAGCGCTGCGCGAGATGGGGCTACCCCCGGAGTCTGCGCTGCTCCGCGTGAAGGCGGCGATGTTTACAGCCGGTTTAACGGGAGCCGCTGACTCACGCACGGTGTGCCTTTCAACGAGAGATCGCATGACCATTTGCGAGACGCTCGTCACCTGGTGCATCGAGAGCTACTTCGACCCGAGCACGGATTCGCAGAGCGATTCGTTCTTAGTGCAACCAGGACTGAAGCATTGAGGCGTCGCCCGGTGTTACTCCGTGTCGAGCGCCCAACTACTCCGCCGGCTGTGCGTTCGTTGCCGCTCGAAAAACTACATCGGGCGGAGCTCCGGCTCCTTGCCTGTGTCGACGGCGAGCTCCTGCCTGAAAATCCCGCGGAGGCAAGCAGAACCAACTCTACACGTCGCACTATCCGCGAGACGCGTGTCCTCACGTTTCCGAAATGGATCGCAATAGAGGATTCCTGACACCAGCGTAAGTCCTTATCTACGCGAGGCCTCGCAATCGGCGCAGCGCGGCCTACTTTTCCAGCGGCATGCAAACGGCCTCCCCCCACGATAAAGCATGGAATCGGCTGCCGCTGATTGGCCGGACTGCGGAGCTGTCCATGCTGACGCGAGCATTGCGCGAAGCGCGCGATGGCGCCGGCCGGACAATCTTTCTGACGGGCGAGGGGGGGATCGGAAAGACGCGACTTGGAGCGGCCGCGGCTCAAACCGCGGCTGACGAAGGGTGGCACGTTGCATTCGGTCGAAGCTATGCCGTGGAAACCGGAATTCCGTACGCGCTTTTTTCAGATGCTCTGCTCCCACTCCTGAAGAAGCTCGAGCCTTCGACGCTGGCGGTGTTGACGCGCGGTGCATCGGCAGAGCTCGCGTATCTCTTCCCTGCTCTTGGCTCCGAAAAAGATCGCGAGCGCGTTTCGGCGAGTGCAGACCCGTCTGATCTCAAAGCGCGCCTGCTATGGAATTTCAGCCAGTTTCTTGGCCGTTATTCCGCGAAACAGCCGCTGTGCCTTGTGCTCGAGAATCTTCAATGGGCAGATGCTTCGTCCCTCGAGCTGTTTCATTTCGTTGCGCGTCAAATGCAGTCGCAGCGGATTGTCCTGATCGCGACGTACAACGATGCCGAATCCGAGGGGAATCAAGCTTTGCGCACGACTGAGCAATCCTTGACGCGTCTTGGCGTAGCAACGCGGATTCGATTGGATGCCTTATCTCAAGCGGAAATTTCCGAGATTCTGCATGAAGTTTTCGGTGTGGACGCTGCATCCATTCGTCCATTTACAGCGCTGTTATATGGATGGACCCGCGGTAATCCGTTCTTTATCGAAGAGACGTTGAAGTCTCTCATCGAATCCGGCGCTCTTCGTCATACTGCGAGCGACGCACAGTGGCACAAAGCGCCCAAGCGAGCAGATGGACGTTGGGAAGGATGGGAAGTCGAGTCACTGCAGCTTCCCGCGACAGTAAGAGAAGCCCTCGAGGTTCGGCTTAACCAATTATCGGAAAAGGCGCGCGAAGTCGCGAACATCGCGGCGGTGATCGGAACAAGCGTGACCTTCGATCGTCTCCGCGCCGTTACGTCACTGGATGAAGATGCGCTCGTAGCAATACTCGATGAGTTATGCGGTCAACGAATTTTCGAGGAGCGGCTCGACACATCCGACGACGTGGCGTACGACTTCACACATCCGATGCTCCAGCAGGTGGCTTATAGCGCGCTCGGGAATGCGCGGGCGCGCCTGCTCCACAACACAGTTGGTGAATCACTCGAGGCGTATTACGGAAAGCGCGCGAGCTCGCATGCCGGTGAGCTTGCTCTTCATTTTTCGCGCGGCCATAGTCTGGCATCGAAAGCAGTTCAGTATCTCAATGCCGCCGGGCGTGCCGCGCTCGACTCATACGCCAATCGAGAAGCCGCGGGATTTTTAAATGACGCGCTCAAGCAAATTGAAGCGCTGAACGTATCAGTTCCTGAACGCGACGAGGTAATTCGTAATCTCGCGCGCGCCCGGCAGCGACTCGGCGACTACAAGGGGGCGCTTCAGCTCTGGTCGCTTGCCCGTGAAAAAGCGAGAGAGAGTGGCGACCTGTCTGCGCTTGCTTCGATAGATCACCGGATGGGTCTCGCATCTTATTGGAGCGGCAGATATGACGACGCGCTCATGCATTACTCCGCCGGCCTCGTCGCCGCAGAGAGCGCTGAGGATAACGCTGTGGGCGTTCGTCTTCATCTTGCGAAGGCTGTCAGCCATCAGGATGTAGGTGAGCTTGAGGAAGTAAAGCGCGAGCTTGACGCGGCGCTTGCCGCAGCAGATCAAAGTGGAGATCCACTTCTCCTGGCTCGCGCGCACCGCGCATTGCTGTTACTGCACGCGTGGACAGGCCCGGAAGATGTCGCGCGAAAGCACGGTGAGCGCGCGCTGACTCTCGCAAAGAATGCCAATGCACCAATGCTCGAATGGACCGCCCACTGGGCAATGTGTGTTCTCGCCGGACTTACCAGCGATGCCAGGCAAGTTGCCGCGCATATCGCCGAATGCGAGCGTCTCGAGGAAAAACTCGGTTCTCCGCTCTTACCACTTTGGACTGCCGAGATCTCGATTCAATTCGCGTCGACTCGCGGGGATTGGGATGCAGGCATCGCCATCGGCGAGCGCACAATTGCGCTTGCGCAGGCGCTCAGCCAACGAACATTGCTGCCGAGGCTTCTCGTTTGGACGGGGATGATTTACCTGTGGCGTGGCGAGCTGGAGAAGGCAAAGAGCTATTTCGATAATGCGTGGGATTTATCCGGTGCGAACCCCAGCTCGAAAAAACACACGGACATTCCGACAGTCGTGCCGGCTCACATCGGACTGGCGAGCTATTACCTCGAGACGGGAAACTACGAGGAAGCAATTCGAATCGGAGAAGCAGGGCTCGAGATCGCCGACAGGTCCGGATATGTCGCATGGTCGCTGCAGTGGTTGTTACCGGTAATCGGAGAAGCGGCATTATGGATTCGCGATGTCGAGCGCGCAGAGCGGCATCTTCAGCGAATGCGTCGTGATGCGACACGACACAAGAACAGAGTCGGACTCGCTGTCGCTGATGCCTGCGACGGTTTGCTGCGTTTCTTCAGAGATGCCGACTATAGAGGCTCGATAGATCTATTCCAGTCCGCGATCGATTCGCTCGAACAAATTCCTTACCCGGATACCGTCGCGCGCATTCGCCGTGCGCTCGGTGTCGCAATGAAAGACAGTGGTGACCGCGAAGGCGCGATCAGGGAATTGAAAAAGGCGCACGACACGTTTGCGCGGCTCGGCGCAGCAGGAAGTCTGGCGAAGATTCGAGAGGAGCTGCGGAAGATGAACGTTCGCCCGCCTTCGCGATCGATTTCCGAAGGAGCGGCGGGACTGACCGGGCGCGAGATCGAAATTGCGCGAATGGTCGCTCAGCGAAAATCGAACAAGGATATCGGTGCGGCACTGGATATTTCCGCGCGCACGGTGAGCACACACCTGTCGAATATTTTTGTAAAGCTCGAAGTGGAATCCCGTGGTGAGCTGGCGGATTATGTGAAAGACCATGGATTGCTTGAGACGAACGCGAATTGATCACGTAATCGACTGCGGATTGGCGGCATATGCGGATCCAGAACTAACTACAATCGACGGTATCCGGTTCCCGATTCCGCGTGCCGAGCTCAGATGTCAGAGAAAATCGTCGCTCAGTTAGTTGTTTCGGACATCTCGCCTCGGCACGCGGAATCGGGAACCGGGTACCGGAAGAGAAGCAGTCCAGCGTTACTGCGTTCCGTCTAATCCCCTGAGGAGCCCGTACAGCATCTTGCGAACTTCAACAACCTGCGAGACGAGGTTTTCGAATTCTTCTCGCGGCATCATCTCCAGATCGACTGCGGTCTGCATGTGGCCCTCGCCTTCGGAAACGGATGCAATCGCATAACGGAAGAACCTTGCGCGCTCTCGGGGACTGTCGTGTTCATTTCCTTCGATAGTGTTCCTCGGTACTGACATCGCCGCTCGGTTGAGCTGATCCGCCAAATTGCGACTCTGAGGTCCGCGCATGCCACGGCTCACTCTGTACGTATCGATTACGAGTGTCTGTGCGGCTCGCCAAGCTCGGAGTTTCCGAAAGTCAGACATGACGACATAGTCACTTCTAACGACCAGTGTTGCGGCATCATTAGATAGCCGACGTCATCCAAAACTTCCGGTACCCGGTTCCCGATTCCGCGTGCCGAGGCGAGATGTCCGAAACAACTCAGCTGCGAGATTGCTTTTCTCGGACATCTGAACTCGGCACGCGGAATCGGGAACCGGGTACCGTCCATTGTAGTCAGTTCTGGATCCGCGTATGTCCCCAATCCGCAATTCGGACTCGCAGAATTCGAAACACAGAACTATATGCGCAGCAGGTAGGAGAGCTTCACAAAAAGCAGATTGTCCGTTCGCAGCTTTGCTCCTCCATCAACGATTGGCTCATCGAAATTCTGTCGCCCTTCGTTGTAGCCCGCATAAAAGAAAGAAGACGGACCGAGCTCATAACTCACGAGTCCGCTCTGGGCGTGTCGAACGCCGCGACGGTAAAACGGATTCACAATTCGTGTGTCGTACTGATTCGAGAATTCTTCGATCAACCGAAATCCGATCGCACGCGAGAACTGGTAAGTGGTTTTAACGCGCAGAATACGTGCGTCGTCGACGAGCGGCTCGCCCCAATCGTTCGCGTGCCACGATCGCTGGCCTTTCATCTCGACGCTCGCCTGTGGAACCGGCCGCACTGTTATTCCAAAGTTCGCTGTGTACCCCTTCCCTACTCTCGAGCGTGCCTGGTCGATTATTTCGCGATCCCCGAAATAAACAAATCCCGAGCCCCCAATTATCTGTGAAGCGTTCGACGCAAATTCGACGATTCCGCCACTCATATAGAGTCTTTGGTCGAACAGCGTCAGATGCTGCCGGAGCGGTGTCAGCGTTACGGACGTGGCTTTTTGAAACTGGAACAGCAACGGTAGCGTCACGGTGTAGTCGAGCTGGCGGCCGTTGAACGCGTTTGCAGTACTTACTACGACAGATTGCGACAGTCGCTGGAACAGTTTCGTCCCCGGATATTGCCATGCGGTTACCCGACCGCCGTACTGTTGAATGCCAACACGCGCAAACCGTCCGAGCTGGTCGCGAAAACCTGAATCAGCACCCGACGTCATCAGCGATGCGGACAAATATTTGCCCGGTCGTGAAAGCCACGCGCGGTAGTAAACGCCGGTTCGCGTTTTTCCATCGAGGACCGACGAAGCTGCTGCATCACGCGGCGCCCGATCCGAGCTAACACCACCCTCGGCGTTGAGAGTTATGCCGGCACGCCGCAAAGACACGTCAACTGATCCAACACCGTTTCGAGCGTCGCCCGCGCGGCGACCGAGCGCAGATACTCCTACATACGAGTTCGAGAGAACATCTGCGCGCACGCGAGCAACGACGATGTCCGCTGTAGTTCCCACCAACCGCCGGTATCCGCTGGATTCATAGCCGGAGTAATTGAAATATCCCGGTTGATCGTCGCGTACGTAAAGCGATCCGACAGTAACTCGTCCCTGTTTTCCTGTGAGCCGTACTCCCGCACCGGGATCAACGATCGCGCGGGAATAAAAAAGATCACCGATGTTGGTTCGGGATTCATCGACCGATCGGGGAATCTCAAATGCATCACGACTCTCGAGGAAAAACGGGCGCCGTTCTGCTTGAAAAAGTGTGAACCGCTGATTCACGCGCACCTGATCGTCGTCGGATTCGACCTGCGAGAAATCAGGATTTATCGTGGCGTTGAGGATCTGAGAAGAAGTAAGCGCGAACTTAAGATCGGCTCCGGCCGCACCGCGGGGGCGTCCGGCATCAAAACCCAACGGTGGCTGTGTCGCAAAGAATTGTCCGCCGGAATTTGCTGAGTCGTTCGCGAATTGACGTGCGCCAAGCTGCGAGCCCGATACATAAGGAAGAAGATCGATCGTTCGATGCCTATCGATGCCTGTAATCCCGACCAGCTCGCCTTCCTGGCATAACTCGCACGGATTCCCACGGCGACGGGCAACCCATGAATCCTTCGCTCCGCGTCGTCCATAAACGCGCACGACATTGAAGCCGATGGAAAGCGGATCGTGTGGCGGAAACCGCAACGAAGCCCACGGAATCATCATCTCGACGGACCAGCCGTCGTCCGTTTTCCGGCCGGATGAATACCAGACAAAATCCGGAGAGGGATCACCCTCGAGTCCTTCGACTTTGATGCCGTCGGTCTGAATCCCCAAGGGATTCGATTTGAATTCGAGTGCCCGGCGTTTGTCGAGATACGTATCGAGCAGGAACGTCACGCGGTCGTCGCCGTCGCCCCCTCGCTCTCTGGGAAAGATTGTCGCGCGCACATTTCCGGGTTTCGACTCGAACGCGTGGAACGCAAGGAACAGGTACTGCGAGTCGTAAGCAACGTACGCGACGCTGCGTTCGCGTCCCGGGCGCATGTCGTTTGGCTCGTACTCGACGAAATCCGTAAGCTGCTTTGCGTCGGCCCAGATGGCATCGTCCAGCTTGCCATCGAGCGTTGGTCGCTCGGTGACTTTCGGAATCGCAATGCGAACCGACTCCGGAGACTTGAGAATTACGGAGTCGCCCGGAGTCGCTGCCAATATGAGGGCTACAAGAAGGATCATTGCGCCCAAAAGTAATGACTATAGCGGCCGTCGGGGAAAATGTCCGAAGAGGAACAGCCCAGTTGCCCGGCGCCCGCCGACTACCAAACAACGCGGTACCCGGTCCCCGATTCCGCGTGCCGAGGCGAGATGTCCGAAACGACACAGCGGTGAGATTGATTTTCTCGGACATCGGACTCGGCACGCGGAATCGGGGACCGGGTACCGGGTTGCTTGGTAGGGAGCAGGCCAACTGAATTGTTGCGCTCCAATGACAATGTACGAGAAATCTCGTACTTGCGAAGTACGAGAAGTCTCGTAGATTAAAAACCAGACCCTTTCCTAGCCCATATGCCCACCGGAAATCCGATTCCCTCCCCTTCAGAGCTCGAGATCCTCGACATCCTCTGGCGCAAAGGACCACAAACCGTCCGTGAGGTTTATGCCGGACTGAAACGCAAACGCGACATCGGCTATACAACGATCCTCAAGACAATGCAGGTGATGGCCGAAAAGGGTCTCCTCACCCGCGACGAGAGCGAGCGATCTCACGTTTACGCTGCCGCGGCCCCCGAAAAATCAATTAAGCGACGACTTGTGTCTGATTTACTGGACCGCGTGTTCGACGGCTCCTCAGCGAACCTCGTGCTCCAGGCGCTATCCGCAAAACGCGCATCACCCGAAGATATTCGCAAAATCCGTAAGCTCCTGAACGAGCAGTCCGCGGAGGAAAAATGACGCTACAGATAATTGGCCTGACGTTAGTTCATTCCGTCTGGGAAGGCGGCGCGATCGCCAGCGTGCTCGCACTCGTCTTCGCGCTGATGCGCCACAGTCGTGCAAGCATCAGGTACGTGGTCGGAATGGCTGGACTGATTCTTATGGTTGCGTTGCCGATTGCCACTGCGATAAAAGGCTCGTCCACTTCGCACACAGCGCAGCCCGCGCGCGAGACGATTACCGCGCCTGTGAATCAGGTCTCTCCCATCGCAGAACCGCGTGCTACCGCGGGCGAAGCAACATCACCGACCCCCGAGGCGATGTCCATCCGCGACAGCGCAGCCCCATCCATCGCCACATCTCTCCTCAGCAAGCTCGAGCCATCCCTTCCAGTCCTCGTAATTGCATGGCTCCTCGGCCTCGTTCTTCTATCGGGACGAATGATCTACGGTGTCGTCCAGACGCGGCGAATAATTCAGCTCGCGACGCAACCGTCGCCTGAGCTCAGCGCGCTAATCGCGAGCATCGCAAAACGTTTGCACATACGGCGCGCCCTCCGTGCATTTGAGTCCGCTCACATCAACGTACCCATGGTGATCGGATTCATACGACCTGCCATCGTCGTTCCCGCGAGCTTCTTTACTGCTCTCGCACCATGGCAGCTGGAAATGCTCGTCGCTCACGAGCTCGCACACATACGGCGATACGATTTTCTGGCGAACATGCTCCAGACCGTTATCGAAACACTTCTGTTCTTCCATCCGGCGGCATGGTGGCTTTCCGAGCGCATTAGAGAAGAGCGGGAGAATTGCTGCGATGACATCGCCGTTCGCATTTGCGGTGGCGACAACCACGGATACACAGCCACGCTCCTCGCGCTCGAGGAAACCCGCCATCCGGAACTGATTTTCGCTGCTGCTGCAGATGGCAATTCGGACAGAGGTGCTTTGCTGCGACGCGCAATGAGACTTATGACCGGCGCGCCTGCGCACCTCGACCTCGGCGGGCGATGGATCGCGGGCGTCATCACCATCCTCGCAGCGCTGTTCACGACAGGACCAGCAGTCGGACGAGCAGCGGCGATTCCGCTCGCATCAAAACTCGATGTGGTTGGGATGCTGACGACGGAATCCGAACCGAAAACAATCGAGCCGGTACGCGCAAAGGCAGACACGGTTCTGCGCTATAGCGGCGCGGGCTCCTTCGCAGACCGGTGGCAATGGGCGGAGCAGCGGGGCCGGCAGCTCAGCTCGAGAAGATATTGGGTGGGATATCTCGTAGCCGGTGATGCGAATGACGCGAGCCTCGTTTATATGGATCGCGAGACACCGGTACGCTCCGGCACAAGCACGTTCATGGGACGAATGCGTATCGGTGACACTGGGAATCTGATTTTCACAGGAAGCCCCCTCGCTCCATTACTCGGTAACCACGCGGCCCGATCGACTGCGATCTTTCTCGAATTCGATCGATCGGCGGGCGCGGATCAAGTCGCCCGCGTGCATGTCGGGTCTTACAACCTTCCCGTCTATTTCGCGGGTACGCCCGTCATCTGGATCGATTCTGCCGGCGACAACGAAAGCATCTCGAAACTGCGCGCGCTCTACGGCCGCCAGCCATCACAGCAGATTCGAAAGGACCTCATTGCCGCAATCGGGATGCATCACGATGCAAACGCAATGCTTCCAGTGCTTACCGAAATCATATCGTCCAATGACGAGCCTGAGTCGATAAGACGGGAAGCCATCGATGCAATCGCAGACATTCGAGATCCAAGAGCGATCGGTCTCCTCGCTCGCGTTGCGCGAACAGATCGCAGCACCGGTGTAAGTCAGGAAGCAATCGAAGCGCTCGAGAACGTCAGATCTTCTGCGGCCACGGATACGCTCATCGCGTTTGCAACCTCGATGACGGAATTACGTCTCCGCCGCACAGCGATCGAGACACTCGGCAATCGTGATGAGCCGCGCGTTGTGGCGTTCATGAAGAAGCTCGCGAACGACGGTTCCGATGACCGTAGCCAGCGCGATGCCATCGAAGCTCTCGCCAACATGCATGAAGAAGGATTCACCGCGTTATCAGAGCTCGCGCTGAATGCGCGCGATGCCAGAATTCGTGGCATCGCCGTCGAACAGCTGCCTGATGCCGACAAGTCCGCTGCGGCTCTGGGACTGTTAGTTAGAATCGCTCAAAACGATCCCGACGAGAGCGTGCAGCGCAAGGCCATCGAAGCGCTCGGCGAAACGCGGGACAAAGAAGGTCTCGCAGCACTTCGGTCAATCGCTCTTGGAAAGCAGACCGATAGATTGCGACGCGAAGCAATGGAGGCGTACGTGGACAATGCCGATTCGCGGTCGGTGATTTCTTTCCTCGAATCGATCATCGCAAATGATCCGAGCATGTCGCTTCGATTTGCAGCACTCGAGTCGCTCGCAGAGCTGGACGACGGTGCTGGCAAGGCCGCCGTTCGAGCCCTCGCGCGAACGAGTCCCGATCCGAGCGTCAGGCGCCGCGCTGCAAGCATACTTGACGAACGTTAACTCTGGTCGAATCCCAGCTCGCGAAATCTTCTCACGTCATGAATGCGGGGAACGTTATTGAACATCACGTAAGCGTCGCCGTCGCCGCCGGGAATCCAGTCGCGTATTTGTTGAAGCTCATCGTCTGAATACCGCGCGTAATGACTCACGTTTCCGTGCAATCTCCAGTAGATGAGCTCGGGCGTGAGCGACGGCCGCACGAAGGGATCAACTGTGTGAATCAAGCCGAGTTCCCGGCAAAGAGATAAAACAACTTCATCCGGCCAGGGGCCGCGCGGCTCCCACAGGAGTGTGATACCGCGGGGTCGAGCGATGGTAGAAAAGAATTTTCTCATCGCAGCAGTATTCTCCTCGGTAGCTTTGAAACTCGCAGGACATTGAAAGAGAATTGCTGTCGCCGATAATATCCGCGCACATTCCAACGTCCGCTCCCACGCGCGCATTACAGTTTCAGTCAAACGAAATCCACCCGCCTCGGCGCGCTGCTCATCAGTGAACGGCGACTTGAGCCGCCGGTACGTGCGGCTGGTTCCGAAATGCGTAATTACCTGCCACGCCTTCATCGTGAACTCGAAGTCGTCTGGAGCCTGCCGCCGCCATCGTTCGAGCGTGGAATTCATCGGAGGGTCGTAGAAAGTCTGCTGAACTTCAACGACCTTGAATTGCCTGTAGTAAGTGGCGGCACCGATAGTAAACCCGCACATCCCCAGTTTAAGATTCATCGATGCAGCGAAGTGCAATCACCAAGCCGATAGTCGCCATCGCAGCAGCCTGCACGATTGGATTTCCGACCGCGGCTGCATGCCAGACCCGTCCACTCTTCACCGAAGGCACGGTCGAGGCAACACCTCGCCGTTTTCCCTTGAAGATTCCCGCGACCGGTCCAGTAACTCTTCAGCTCCAGATTCTCCTGGATCGCGCAGGATTTTCTCCCGGCATCATCGATGGCGCATGGGGGCTCAATGCGAAAAAAGCAATCACATTCTTCGCAAAGCCGGATGACACCGAGCGATTGACCGGCGATTCTCCACCGGCGGTGACATCACTCGATGCTGCCACCTACAATCGACTGCGTTCAGCCGCGCCGCTAAACCCTTTGCTTCGCCGATACACAATCACTCGCAGAGACCTGGCCGGTCCGTTCACTACAATCCCCGAGAATGTTTACGAGCAGGCAAAGCTCAAATGCCTGTGCTATGCATCTCCTGCTGAAGCGTTGGCCGAGCGTTTCCATACGTCGCCGAAATTTCTTGCGCAGTTGAATCCGAAGGTGAAAATCGACGATCTCAAATCCGGAACAGTTCTTCTCGTCCCGAACCTGGAGCTCGACGGATCACCGATGCCGCAGGATACTGCAATCGCTGCACGCCTCATCATCTCGAAGAAAGGATTCTGGACTCACGTCGTAGACTCCAACAACAGGATCATCTACCACTTTCCCTCCACGCTTGGCGCAGGTTACGACCCATCGCCGACTGGTGATTTCAAAATCACCGACGTGACGAACAACTCCGCGTTCCATTATCAGCCCAAACTTTTCGCAGAAGTTCCTGATAGCAATCCGGACGCGCGTCTCCCTGCAGGACCGAATTCTCCAATCGGCGTCGTCTGGATTTCACTTTCGAAGCCGCATTACGGAATCCATGGGACGTCGTCGCCCGAGACGATCGGCTACGCAAATTCTCACGGGTGTGTTCGCCTCACGAACTGGGATGCAACTCGATTGTCTCTCCTGGTGGAGTCCGGAACACCGGTACAGTTTCGCTAGACTGCACCGCATATCGCCGCAACGCGCGGCGAACTTCCTTCTGGTGTTGCCGCGATTCGTCGTATAGCCAGGCCTTCACCCAATCGATGTGTCGCCGCTCGACGTCGATCATTCTCTTCATCGTGTCGTCGAAGATCGGGTGCACGTTACCAGCTGCCAGCTGTGCAAGCAGGTGATCGCACGTCTCTTTCTCCACAACCTGAACCACTGCGAGCGTGTCGATAATCGTAACCGGCGCTCCGCCCAGGGAGACCCGTCTGTCGTACAATGTTTCGACCGGCACCAATGTCCCGTTCGCCCGAATAATTGTCTCCGTCCACACCCGCGCGTTCAGAAGCTGTTCCGCGCTGTGCCTGGTGAGGCTTACGATCAGACGAATGTCAGATGTGCGCCGTACTATTTGCCCGAGTATTAGGCCTCCGTGCAGCTCAGAGGCACGATACAGGTTCAGGATTTCATTTTCACGTTTGTCTATCGCCATGCAACTACTATCGGCACCCGCGCGTCGATTACGTATCCGTCATTTTACGTAGCAGTTGGTCGAGATCCAGTGACGCCGATTCTGTGGTGTCCGCATCGCATTTCCGCCGCATGAGGTCGAGTGCCTGCTCATGCTCCTCGAGCGTCTGTGCCGCTACGCAGTCTTCCGGAACAACCAGAAATAAATCACGCATATGAGCGTCGCTGGCGGTGAAGAGAACGCATGAATCGGTCGCCAGTCCCGTAATGATTACCATTTTCGTTTCCAGGTAATCGAGCAGGGTCTCGAGAGTTGTCGCGAAGAAGGCCGAATGCTTTGGTTTAAGCACGAAGTAGTCGTCCTTATCCGGTACGAGGAGCTCGACGATAGGCTTTCCTCTTGCTCCGTCGATTTGGCAATGCTCGAGCTGCATGCGAAAATCGGATCGCCACTTTCCGAAGTTGTCGTTGACGTAAATGACGGGAATTCCCGCGGCGCGCGCGCGTTTCGCGAAAGCGGCAAGATTGTGCGCCATCGGAAGGCCATGCTCGAGAAGCTTTTCCCCGCCGTCGAATTCCAGGTCGTTGATGACGTCGATCATAAGAAGCGCGGCCGGACATTTCTCCGGCGCGCTCCCGTGAAGATCATTGTTCTTCGCCGGCGCCATCTGGTTCCTGCGTCGAAGCTTCAGCCAAGGACACGGGGGGTAGAAATCCTGCGATCTGCGCGAGCAGCGTCGCGGTAATCGTGTAGCTATCGCGAATCTCTCCGCTTGCGATGTGCTCGATCAGCTCCTGCGGTGTGAGCTTGATGATTGGACCGAAAGCTTCCTGCGGCTCTGGCTCATCCTTGCGTGGCCCCGGCCCAAGCTCGACCCAATAAATGTCGAGGATGCTCGCGGTTAGCGCGGTCTCAGGGCAAATCGTTCCGATCTTCGTGACGCCGCGCACGGGATATCCGAGCTCTTCCTTTACTTCCTTTCGCGCAGTCGCGCGCGACGTCATTCCAGTTTCGCGCTTTCCACGGACTGCTTCGATTTGCCACGAGCGAACCGGATGACGGAAAATTCTGCGCAGATATATCGAGCCTTCGCAGTGAGCTAAAGACACAACTCCGCTGACGCCGTCAAATTGGGTTTTTCCGATGATACGAATCGGCGCCCCCGTTGCACCGCTTGGAAACTTTACCGCGTCGCGCACGAACAGGTGCACCTCGTCCTCGAGGAGAATTCCGATTCGCTTTCCATTTTTGCCGAGTGCGGAGCCTTTGAGCTCGGCGGCAGTTTCGTGGTCGATCTGCCGCACGTCTTTCTTTTTTGTTACGAGCTCGATTTGTCCCTTTGCGGCACTGCCTCGCTTCTGCGCGATCCGCGGGAGTCGCTCGAGGTAAGATGATTTTGCCATACAGGAAAGTCAGGAAAGAAGTGTGCCCCCTGCCCTGTCGCGTGAATTTTGCATTGGGTCAGATGCAATGAGTCTCTTCTCACGCAAGCCGGTCCTCGGGCATTCAGACGACATTGTTGTGGCCGAGCTGGAGGATTTAGCCCGGCCGTTGGATGGGCCGGCACATCTCGACCCACTCATAGAAGCAATCGGCGACGCCAAATACGTGCTTCTCGGCGAAGCAACGCATGGCACGTCCGAGTTTTATACATGGCGGACCGAGATCACTCGCCAGCTCATTCGCGAAAAACAGTTTTCGTTTGTGGCTGTCGAGGGTGATTGGCCCGATTGCTATCGCGTAAATCAGTATGTGAAAGGTGGTGAGGGCGAGAGTCCTGAGGACGTTCTGCACACGTTCTCTCGATGGCCGACCTGGATGTGGGCGAATCGTGAAGTCGCGCAGCTCGTGCGATGGATGCGCGCGCACAACGATCGGGCACTAGACGATCGCAAAGTTGGATTTTACGGGCTCGATGTTTATTCCCTGTGGGAATCGATGGATGCGGTGATCGAGTATTTGAAGCAGGTCGACCCCGATGCGGTATCGGGGGCGCATCGCAACTATGGATGCTTCGAGCCGTACAACGAAGACGCTCAGGAATACGCCGCGGCGACTGCATTAGTGCCGACGTCCTGTCAGGCAGAAGCCGTGGCGGCACTCGTTTCGCTTCGGGCAAAGGCGGGTGAGTATACCGCGGAAAGCGATCGTGATTCCTTTTTTGCCGCGGAGCAGAATGCAATCATCGCGAAAAACGCGGAGCTTTATTATCGCACGATGGTCCGGGGCGGTCCCACTTCATGGAATGTGCGTGATCATCACATGATGGAAACGCTCGACCGCCTGATGCAGCACCATGGTCCTTATGCGAAAGCAATTGTGTGGGAGCACAACACGCACATTGGCGATGCGCGTTTCACAGACATGTCACGCGCCGGAATGGTGAACGTCGGACAGCTTACCCGGCAGCAGCACGAAAAAGAAGGAGTTTTTCTCGTGGGGTTCGGCACTTACAAAGGCAGCGTGATTGCAGCGAGTGAGTGGGGGGCGCCAATGAAACGCATGGACGTCCCCGCAGCGAGAGACGGCAGCCACGAAGCCGCGATGCATCAAGCTGTCGGGCGCGATTCATTATTCATTTTCCGCGGTGAAGATGAAGAAGCGACGATGGCGCTTCGACAGCCACGCGGGAATCGCGCGATTGGAGTGGTCTACAATTCAAATACGGAAAGCTGGGGCAATTACGTCGCGACGATTTTACCGGAGCGCTACGACGCCTTCATCTATATAGAAGAGTCGAAAGCAGTCGACCCGCTGCATATGCCCGCTGAGGTCGGCGGAGAATTGCCGGAGACGTTCCCATCCGGGGAGTGAGGATGAGTATCTCGATCTGAAGATGTGTACTGCTGCGGTACCCGGTTCCCGATTCCGCGTGCCGAGGCGAGATGCCCGAAACAACTCAGCTGAGAGATTGACTTTCTCGGACATCTGGCCTCGGCACGCGGAATCGGGAACCGGGTACCGGCAGTGACCCGTTTAAGAAATCAGCCGCGTTCTTCATTAACGCCCGGCGCGAGCCTGCCTTACCATTTCCTTTACTTCAGCCAGGAGACGCGGGCCGTTATACGGAATTCCGTCCTTGATTGTCCACTCGACGCCACCCGTGTGAATCGCTTTCCCGTCGCGGATTTCCTCGACGCCAGTGGGATACAACACCTTCAGATTCTCCAGCGGATTTCCATTCACGACAATCAAATCCGCGAGCCATCCCTGGCGCACACGTCCGAGCCGTGACTCTTCACCAAGAATCTTCGCGTTATTGCCCGTGACGTGCTGAATGACTTTGATAGTGTTGAACCCAGCCTCCTGATGCAGCTCGAGCTCACGAATCAATCCGAAACCGTACATCTGATAAATAAATCCCGCATCATCACCTGCGCCGATTAATCCACCGCGTCTCTCGAACTCGCGCAGCGCATTTTCCCAGATGCGATAGTTCTCCTTCCAGAACGTTTCGTCGGTTGAAGTCCATCCGATGAAATACGATCCATGGTTGGCGGGATCGGGTTTGAAATATTGTTCGAGCGTCGGGTGCAGATAATCGGTGAACCACGGCTGCGTTCGTGCGCGCTGTAAGTCACGACTCGCCTCATAGATGTCCAGCGTCGGAACCCACGCAACATGCGCCGCAATCATCGAATCCAGAACCATCATGAGCCGAGCGGAGTCTGCTTCGCGCCAGAGATGTCCGGCCCAGCGGAACCGGTCCACTTCATTTCTATAGTTGTAGGATGGCGGAAAATTCTGAACGCGATCCTTGATTGCAGCGTCCGGAATTCCATACCAGTGCTCGATACTCGTTGTGCCGAAGTGGATGTCGTCCCACGCGTTCGTCTCTTCGACGCCAACGTGGTGCGCAATGCGCAGTCCCAGCTTGTGAGACTCGTCTTCCATCGCCGCCATGATGTCGCGATCAACACCGAGCAGTTTCACACCGTCGGCCCCCATCTTCTTGAGATCGCGAATACGCTGTCGCGCTTCTTCGGCCGACCTCGGCACCGGTGGATTACTGAACCGGCCGTATACGAAGACCCTCGGCGACGGAATCTCTCCCCGCTCGCTGCGTCCGCGAAGATCGATGATCGATTGCGTATTATCGGCGCCCACTTCGCGAACAGTCGTTATCCCGCACGCGAGCCAGATATTGAGCTCGTACTGTAGCGGCTGAGGAATCCCGCCGCGTTCTTCCTGGACGTGCGCGTGCGCGTCGATCAATCCCGGGAGAACATATTTCCCGGTCGCATCGATTTCGGCTTCACCCGCGGCAGGTCGCCGCGCCGTTCCATTCTTTACAGCAACTGGATCGAGAAAGACCACCTGAGCAATGCGGTTCCCTTCGACGACAATATCCGCTGGGCCGGACGCAGGCGTTCCGTTTCCATCTATGATCGTTGCGTTGCGGATGACGAGACGTGCGGCGCGCTTCCCATGTATCGGAGGCGCTGCACTTTGAGCTGAAGCTGTACCGACGAAGATGCATGCTGCGACCGCGATGAACCTTAGATGTCCCACTACCTCTCCCGTTTTTAGCGCGCGAGAGAAATTACGTGCTGGTCGAGAGCTTTGCTAAGAGTGGGATGTGTCGTAAGGAACAGCGGGAAACCGCTGTTCCTTACTGTCTATCGAGCTTGAACACGAACGCCTGCTGCACCACCTGCGATACTTTCGTGCTTCCGATTTTCGCCGGCCTGAATCGCATTCCCGAAAGGGCGCGCTTTACCGCAGATACGAATGCGTCATTCGCGCCATTCAGCACTTTGAACGTACCCGTCTCAACTCTGCCGTTCTCGTTCACGACAAACTGTGCCTGAACCGTTCCCTCGACTCCACTCGAGCGCATGCCTTCGGGATAATCCACCGATGTTCCCGAGATTGGCTGGACCTGCTCCTCGACCTGGAAGTCCATGTACGGCTTGTCAGGATTGATGGCGCTTCCCGCCTTACCGCCCTCCTTCGTGCCTTCGCTTCCTTCCTTTCCTTCCGAGCTTCCGCCCTTCACGCCCTTACCGCTGAAGTCGGCCTCGTTCGTCACCTTCGCGGACAAATCGATCTTCGGGAGCTCGGTCGGAATGTTCACCGGAGTCTCGAGAACCTTGAATCCCTTCGGCGGAGCAATCTCCTGCTTCGGCGCGGGCGGCAGTGGTACCGGGTTGTGCTCGGTAACCACCTTCTTTTGCTTGAGCTTCGGCTTCGGCGGCGGAGGAGGCTCCTTTTTCTTCACTTCCGGCGGAGGGGGCTCCTCCTTTTTCATCTTCACGAAATTGACTTTCTGCTCACGTTTCTCGTTATCCTTTTTAACGCCCGCGTTCGCCGTGGCATAGATCGCGAAGAACAGAAGTCCCGAATGGAAGACGACGCTAAAAATCGTTCCCCCGCCCCATTTTTGGCGGCGCGGTTTCGATTCAAGAAGGGTATTCATCATTTCGCGTGACTCCGGTTGAAACAACAGCGTGTATATAGGCAAACGCCCTGCCACGGCGCGGGCGTGGAAGCAGCGTAAACGACCTTGACTTTTATTCGCGCAAATGGGACATCACAAATACGGGAACCTCGTAATTATCACCACGCTCGCAGCACTCTCTGCCTTGGTGCCCGGATGCGCGAAAAAAAGCGTGACGGAGCCCGACATTCTGTGCGGTGTATCGCGTTCGGATTTATCGGGATCGGTAACGCACAACCCGATTTTGTTCGTGCACGGATACGGGGGTGCAAATGAAAACTTCTGCACGATGATCGATCGCTTCCGGGCGGACGGGTGGAAAGAGAACGAGCTGTACGCGTACGACTACAGCTTCGTGGCTTCGTTCGCGACCGATGCAGACGAGATCAGATCGCAGATCGATGCAATCATTTCCCGCAGCGGCGCTCAGAAAGTCGACATCATCGCCCACTCCGCAGGGGCAGTATCATCGCGTTATTACATCAAACACTTTGGTGATTCGCGTGTCGATGCGTGGGTTTCGCTCGCCGGACCTAATCACGGAACAGACACAGCGGATAATTGCTCGTTCACACCATGTCTGGAAATCAGACTCGGCTCGACATTTCTCGCCGATCTCAATTCGGGCGATGAAACACCGGGAGCTGTGCGCTACGCAACGTGGTGGTCGCCTTGCGATGAGACAATCAATCCCGACACGAGCGTGTTACTGACTGGAGCGACAAACAATCAGACTTCGTGTCTCGCGCATTTCAACCTGCTGGTTGATCAGCTCGTCTACCAACAAGTCCGCGATTTTGTGAGGTAGAACGACTTAGCGAGCGGTCACACTCGGTGCCCGTGAATGTGAGAGGGGAGTTCTTAGTGAGCAAAATGACAGTTTGATACTCATCGGTTTCCTTTTGGCTGCGTAAGCATCGCGACGCTCGTGTCAAACTGCCATAACGCTCACTAATAACTCCCCTCTCACATTCTCCTCACGCGCTCACCGCGCCTCCCAAACAGCTCCGCATTTTTCCGTGCTTCCCAAATCCGCTCGTGCCGTCGGCTCGGAACTGGACCCACAGCAACAATACTGACTTCACCCTCCGGTTAATCCGCGCGAGCAGACGGATGAGCCATTGCACACTGAATCTCTCGAGCCGGCCTTGCGTGAGTTTGGACGCGCGCGTCTGATCGAGTCCAGGAATCGTCCCGACCGTCCCCGCGTGCTCGTCTCCAATTTCCTGGAGTATCAGCTTCGCGAGACGCTGCTTGAGCGCGGGAATCGGATCCTCGATCATCGTCGAAAAATGAAGCGTGTTCCGAGGATGCCAGCACCATTTCTCTGTACGTGCGATCGATCAAACGCTGTGGAAACCTG
>DATLDN010000266.1:0-3288 GCA_035525855.1 Gemmatimonadaceae bacterium | reverse complement strand
AATTTGCGGGCTGATGTAAATCTGCGTGTTGATCGTGATGTATTCGTGCGATCGCGTGATGCGAACGTCGAGGTCTATAGCGACGGTGATCTTGCGATTCACGTGAACCGTGCAAAGCAGGCGCTGATTTTCGACGGAATCTTGTTGACGGAGCGTGGTGAGTATCGGTTCCTGACGAAGAGATTCGAGATCAAACGCGGATCCGCGACTTTCGTGAACATCGATGAGCTGAATCCGACGCTTCAAGTCACTGGTTCATACGAGGTGCGGCTTCCATCACGCGAGGCCATCAACGTCCGGATCCTCATTGGTGGAACGCTGTTGAATCCGCGCATCTCGCTGGAGAGCGACGCGCAGCCGCCGATTCCTCAGAGTGATCTGTTGAGCTATCTCGCGTTCGGCCGGTCGTCTTCGTCACTGCTTCAGCTCGAGGCTGCGGGTGTCGGCAGCGGTAACAACCTGATCGGCGCTGGTGCCGCACTCGCAACTCAGCAGCTCGCTGGCGTTGCGCTTGGCGTCATCGCCGATCAAGCAGCGGGCGAGGCTGCGCGGTCGATTGGCGCGGATGTGTTCAACATCACGCCTGCGGATGTGCAGACCGATGTCGGCGGATTCCTTCGCGGCACGGAGATCGAGTTCGGCAAGTACATCAAGTCGCACACCTTCCTCGGGATTCAGGTGCGTCCCGATCCCGAGGCGCTGAAGCGGCCCGGTTTGTATCTACAGCACCGTTTCGGCGGACTTCGCGGTTATCGTCTCGAGACGAGCTTCGAGCCTCGCTATCTGCTGCGCGAGCCGAGTCTCGCATTGCAGCAGCCGACGACTACGAGCGTTTTTGGATTGTTCCTCATTCGTGAGTGGCGGTTCTAAACAGCTATCAGCTGTCAGCTATCAGCTGTCAGCTATCAGCCCACCCCTCCTCGGTCTTAGCTGAAGGCTAACTGCTGACTACTGATTAAAAGCTACGTCACTTACTTTATGGTTCAAAGTACTTGTTAAAATAGATAACGCAGCGTAATATGCGGTTATGCTATGGATCGCAGCGTTACTCGTGACGGCATTTGGTGACTGGGTGTTATTCGACGCTCAGCCCGGCCTCAACTGGGCATTGTGGACCGCCCTCGCGTCAGTTGGACTCATCGTCATCGCGCGAGCACGAGGAAGACTCGATCGGTCAGTGCTCGTCATGCTAGGCACCGCAACCATCGGAGCAATCGGCGCCGCAATTACCGCAACTGAATATCTGCTGGCCCTTACGTGCCTCGGCGTGATGCTCTTCCTCGCGATGGCGATGCTTCTGGCGGGAGATCCGGGTCTCAAGCGTATCTCACCGATCTTCGTCGTTACGGCTCCGTTCATAGCCGGATTCAACGCCCTCATTCAATCGTTCGCACGAGCGGGCGATCTCACTCGCGTCTTTCGTTCCGAACGGTCCCGAGCGACAGTGCGCGGAATTGTCATTACGGTTCCAATCCTTGTCGTCTTTGCGTTGCTGCTGTCTAGCGCGGATCCGACATTCGCCTCGTGGCGCGAGGCGGTCGAAAGAATTATCGAGAACTGGTCGTTCCTTCCCCGAACAATCTTCTTCCTCGTTCTGCTCGTCATCGTGCTCGGCGCCTACAGTTTCGTAGCGAATACCTCCTCGAACATCCCAACGGATTCTTACGAGGGCGTCACGAACGAAGGCCGGTGGTTCGGCGCGACTGAGCGATTGATACTTCTGTCGGGAGTGACAGCGCTTCTATGGTTGTTCATCCTCGTTCAGCTCACGTACCTCTTTGGGAACGCGCCGAGTGTACGTGGTTCCGGATGGTCGTTTGCGGAATATGCGAAGCGTGGTTTCGGCGAGATCACCGTTGTAGCCACGCTTTCCGGAATTCTCATTCTTCTAACGGAGAAATTCGGACGGTTGGACGCGAATGCGCGATCTATCAAGGGATTGACGGGCGCGCTCCTGGTCGCGGTACTGATTCTCCTCGTGTCCGCTTTCCGCCGAGTCGTCTTATACGAGGATGCTTACGGGTTCACGGTGGCAAGACTTTATGCACAGGTCTACATGATCGTGCTTGCAGTTGCTCTCGGGTGGTTGGCCGTTGGTGTGTACACCAACCTCGACATCAACGCGCTTTTTCGTCGAGTGTTTGCGACTGCAGTGCTTGCCTTTCTTGTCCTGGTGTTCTGGAATCACGAAGCTTGGATTGCCTCGAAGAACATAGCCCGGTTCGCGGGCACGCCGAGGATGGATATCAAATATCTCGTTAACGAACTCTCGCTTAATGCCGTTCCTACGCTAGTCGCACGAATCCACGACCTTCCTCAGCCTCAAAGAACTGAGCTCGAGACCCAGCTCACCGCGCGATACTCAAAGCGCCGGCACATTTTTGACAATCGATGGTTCGAGTGGAACTACCGCCGAGAGCAAGCGCGGCGAGCGCTCTACGAGGACTGAGCGTCTACTCAGACTTTCCGTTGCGCCCGTATTCATCCCACAGGGCGGCAATGGCAACCATCCCCTTTCTAAAATTGTCTTCGCTCATCCACTCGTCGGGTGCGTGAGCGTTTTCTCCCGGCAGACCAAAGCCGACGAGCAGCACAGGTGTGTCGAGAATCCGTCGAAAATCATTCACAACGGGAATCGAGCCACCCTCTCCAACTATCACGGGCTCACGCTCGAACGCCTTCGCCAGCGCACGACGCGCGGCATCGAAGATCGGGCCGTCGAGCTCAGCTCTCCAGGGGCGTCCACCGTGAAGATGTCGCACAATGACGTTCACTCCCGGCGGTGACACACGCTTTACGTGCGCATCCATCAGCTTCTCGATGTCCGCGGGATCCTGATCGGGAACGAGACGGCAGCTGACTTTCGCCATCGCTTTCGCAGGTAGAACGGTTTTAGCTCCTTCGCCGGTGTACCCGCTGAGCATTCCATTCACTTCGCAGGTGGGACGAGCCCACAGTCGCTCGAGAATCGTGTAGCCTTTCTCGCCGCCCAGTTCCGGCGAACCTACTTCCTGCCTGAATTCTTTTTCGTCGAATGGCAGCCCTTTCATCTGATCGAGAATGCGCGGCTCCCAGTTATGAACCTTGTCGTAGAAGCCTTCAATCGCGATGTGTCCATCCTGATCGTGGAACGTTGCGAGAATTCGCGCGAGTGCCATCGCCGGATTAACGACCGCGCCGCCATAGCTTCCTGAATGCAGATCGCACTTCGGTCCCTGCACGTCGATCTGGAAATACGCGAGGCCGCGCAACGACGAGAGAATCGATGGCTGGCCGGGCGCGAACATC
>DATLDN010000160.1:0-3782 GCA_035525855.1 Gemmatimonadaceae bacterium | reverse complement strand
GATTCTGATTTACGCGCTGCACGTTCCAGTAAAGCCCGCAATCGCAATGAGCCTCTGCGTTGTCGGGCTTGTTGCTTTCATAGGGTTTCTCTCGCACTGGCGACAGCATACCGTCTCGCCAAAAGTTGCGTTCATCTTCGGACCATTCGCTGTGATCGCTGCATTCCTCGGTGCGCGCATTGCGAAACACCTTTCACCGACATTCCAGCTTGTGACATTCGCGATTGTCGGCCTCGCTGGATCAGTGCTGATGCTTCGCGGTGGATTTCGCCGCAGCAAGGAACGCGGCGCGAAAGAGGAATATCATTTCCATCACGATCGGCGAATGGATGTGTTGCTCGCGCTGCAGGGACTCGCTGTTGGATTTCTAACGGGAATCATCGGTGTAGGCGGCGGATTTCTAATCGTTCCCGCTCTTGTTCTTGTTGCGGGATTGCCGATGCGACTCGCGATAGGAACGTCACTGCTTGTCATTACGATGAATGCGCTGAGCGGATTTGCGGGATACATCGGTCACATCGAAATCGATTGGAATCTCGTGATATGGTTCAGCGCAGTCGCCGCAGCCGGGAGCATAATCGGAACGATCATCAGTAAGCGCGTGCCGCAGCAGCGACTGCGGCAGGTATTCGGGTATCTGATGATTGTCGTGTCTCTTTATGTACTTTACAGGCGATGACAAACGAAATCGTCGCGCATCCTCCTGAGACTCTCGAAGGGTGGTACGCGCTCCATCAGATATTTCGCGTTACCGGGCGATTACCGCAGCACGCTCGACGCGTAATCGGTTCCACCGACGAGTACCGAACCAGCTATGAAAATGGTTGGTCAGCGCGCGTCGATCTGATTGGATCGCGTGCGCATCTGATGATGATTCACTTTTATCCTACCCTCGAGGCAATTGCGGAAGCCCAGGCGCGTACCGATCAGCTCAATGCGGACGGTAAGTGGAATCTCGAGCCCGTGTACACTTTCCTCAGCGTCACTGAAGCGGGTTTGTACCACATCTCGGCGCAGCTCGCGGCGGCGGCCGAGCAGCGTGGTGGATCCGTCGGCGATGACGTGTATCGTGAAGAGCTGGCGAAGCGATCCAAGTCGGAGCTCGAGAGTGAACACATTCAGCGAAGATTGTATCCGCGTCCGCCTGATGCGATGCCGTATGTCTGCTTTTATCCCATGTCGAAACGCCGGGATGCAGGACAGAACTGGTACACGCTTCCACTCGCTGAGCGTAGCCGGCTAATGCAGTCGCATGGGCTGACAGGCCGGCGTTACGCAGGACGTGTTCAGCAAGTAATCACCGGAGCGATCGGTCTCGATTCGTGGGAGTGGGGTGTGACTTTGTTCGCAAAGGATCCAATCGACTTCAAGAAACTCGTCACTGACATGCGCTTCGACGAAGTGAGCGCGACGTATGCGGAGTTCGGCGAATTCTTCGTCGGGAAGCTGATCGCGATTCTCTAGCTTATCTCCCGGGGCGGCGCGGTGGCTGTTTCGCGTCCTCGATCGACATGAATCGGATCGGCGAGTTGCTCACGACACGAACGCGAACGTCGATTCCTTGAAAGAAGTCGGTGACGATCTTCTGAACGGCATCGTTTGGAAGTAGCTCGTGCCCGCCGTTAGCAATTTTCATTCGGTAGGTGTCAGTGAATTCTCGCGCCAGAATGCTGTCGTTACCGGGGGGCGTTCGATCGTCGAATTCCCCGGTGATGAACAGCACCTTCGCCTGAATCGGTTTCGGTAAACGCGATTGCGCAGCCGGTGGCTTTCCGCCGAGTGCGCTGCAGAAATCCGTATCCATTGCAAAGTTGTCTACTGGTGCGCCGAGAATCGTCTTTGCTGCTTTTGCATCGACAGTTTTTCTACGCGCCAGAGATGGTTGCGCCGAGCAGTTGATTGCGCGCGCCATGAGACTTCCGGCGCCGCCGCTGAAATCGTTGTACATGCTTTCGACCCAGCGTGAGAGGATAGTCAGGTCACCGCGTTCTGTTGATGCGACGAACGCCGCCAATCGTGGGTCGGTAATGTGACCGTCCAGAATTCCGCGCAGACCTTCCTCGCCGACAGCGATAGAGACGCTGTCACGTTTCGCGGCGCGTCCGATCTTGACTATGAAGGGCGCCGAGGCTGCTCGATTGAACAGTGCTCGAATTCGCAGGATGAGATTTTGTGAGAACGGCGCGGAAACACTGTCTTTCTCGGCAAGTGACGCGATTCTGGTGAGGAGTGCATCACGTTGTGTTGCGTCACGATATCCAAGCTCAGCGTCGAGCGGACCTTGAAGCACCATGCGACCAACGCTTTGAGGATAGCGGCGCGCGTATGTCATCGCGAGTCGGGTTCCGTAACTGAATCCGAGCACATTCATTTTTGGAGCGTTGAGTGCTTTGCGAATTGCTTCGACGTCATCGGCAATCGCGATATCGGAGTACGATCTAGGATCCACGCCCTTCGATCGCCATGACTCCGCGCATGTAGCCACGACCCGCCGGTATGCTGCAACGAGTTTTGCGTGTGACGTCAGGAAGGCCGTGTCGAAATCGGGGTAGGGCGGGCAATCAACTTTCGGCGAGGATAAGCCGAGCCCTCGCTGATCGAGGAGAATGACGTCGCCGCTCGAGCGAAGTGCATCGAATAGCTGCCAGTATGGAGGAATGGGTGCGATGACAGTGGCGGGAACACCGGGCCCGCCCATCAGAAAAACCGTTGGTATTGACGGTATTACATCGGATGTGGTTCGCAGCCTGTAAAATGCGACTGTGTCCCGTCGGGTGACAGCAATCTTTCCGATTTCAATGTTGTGCGTCTGTCCGTCATAAGTGCGCAGCGTGAACGGTGTGAAGGAGATTGTCGCTGCCGGATTCTGGGAGTGCGCGACGCTCGCGCTGCTCAGGATGAACAGCGCGCTCAGAATTCGGCGCATTCTATTGTGATTCGAGTGAGTAGTTGAGGAAATCGATATTGTTCGGCGCGTGACCCGCTCGGCGAATCGCCGCATTGATTTGTGCACGCGTGTGTGCGCCATGAGTTGCGACGTGAACGAGCAATCTCCAGAGGGGAAGGGAATTCGGGCCGGTTACGGGGTGTGTCCACGACCACTCGTCCTTGAGTTTCGCATCGGAGAGCGTTTCGATTGCGGCCGTTGTTTGTGAATCGATTGGCGACCATCGCTCTCGCATTTTGGGAATCGTGTCGATTTCATCGGCGCCAACGCGGACCATCATCGCCTGGTTGGACGTGAGGGAGCCGTCGAGCCATGAAATCCATCCCCATTGTGACTGCATCAGATGCGCGAGGGTTTGAATGACAGATCCGTTGCCGCTGCATCCTGGCGCGTTCAATTCATCGGGCGAGAGTTGTTCGAGGGAGTCGATCAGTTTCGCGGTCGCCCACGAGTTGTAGGCGTAGAGGCTCTTGATGACTTCGATCATGGGGACTCCATGATTGGATACTATGGAGTTGGTGGTCGGGGTGGTAGCGGGCTAGATTGGGTGTTCCTCGCGGAACATTGCGACGGGACGTGGCGCAGCCCGGTAGCGCACCTGAATGGGGTTCAGGGGGCCGCGGGTTCAAATCCCGCCGTCCCGACTGAGAACTGCCCGGCAAGTTGCCGGGCAGTTTTCGTTTCGGGTCCGCGAGATTTGTCGACGCTGCTACGCGGCTTACGGTCAAATCCCTCGCTTCTTTCGAGAAAAACCACTAAAGTGCGGTGCGTTACGGCAGGCGAGCCCACGCCGGATCATACGCATCTGGAATCACCACGCGAACTGCTTTAGTCG
>DATLDN010000243.1:0-14443 GCA_035525855.1 Gemmatimonadaceae bacterium | reverse complement strand
GTTACAGGATCCGCGCCGCGACGCGTTAGCTCGAGGAGGCAACCCATCTCCTCCGCGGAAGGTCCGGAAACAGTTCCGCTCGCGATTAAATCTCCAGTTTTCAGGTTGCAGCCATTGCTCGCGTGATGTGTCACGAGCTGCGGCATTGTCCAGTACATCGATCTGAATGGAGCCTTGGTTAGCTGCATCGGCTCCATTTTTTCCTTTCGCATCCGCTCGGAGCGAATCGATACGACAAGATGCGCATCGATTCCCCCGCGCTCTTCGTTTCGAGGAGACGAGAGGTAGTCGAGCGGAGCTGGATCATCCGCCGCGCGAGCTCGTGAAGCAACGCGGAATGGGTCTACTGCCTCTGCGGGAACGACCCACGGGGAAACGGTCGTTGCGAAATTCTTCGCGAGGAAAGGACCAAGCGGTTGATACTCCCACGTCTGAATGTCACGCGCACTCCAATCATTCACGAGACAATATCCGAAAATGTGATCCTCGGCATCGCTTAACGAGATAACGGAACCGAGCTCGTTGCCTCGGCCGATGTACAACCCAAGCTCGGATTCGTAATCGAGCATTTTCGAGGGGCCGAACGACGGTGTATCGGAATTCGGTGCACGAGTTTGACCTGATGGGCGGGTGATCGGCGTGCCGCTCACAACAATAGAAGATGCGCGTCCGTGATAACCGATAGGCACATACTTGTAATTGGGGAGCAGCGGATTGTCGGGCCGAAACATTTTTCCAACATTCGTTGCATGCTCGATCGATGCGTAGAAGTCGGTGTAATCGCCGATGGGCACGGGCAGCTCGAGGCGAGCCTCTGCAATCGGAATCAGTATCTCTTCCCGGCGCGAGCGGCCCCGAGATTCGGCCTCCGATCCCTGCCGAAGCAGCTCCGTGAGCGCCGCGCGAAACGACGCCCGCTCCGCGGCAGGCAACTGCATCAACCCGGTAAGATTGTGTCTTGAAAAAACCTCGACCTCGCTTCCGCCCGGAAAAAGCGCGAGCGCGGCGGCCCGTTCTACATCGAGAATCGAATCTCCGATCGCAACGCCAATGCGCGAATGTCTATCGCGCGCGGAGAATACACCATAAGGCAGATTTTCGAGCGGAAAATCTGAGTCTGGTAAATTTGCGCTGTCGACCCAGCTGTTCATTCAGATGAGACCCAGGGCGCGCGCCTCATCCACCGGCTCCCTGAACGAGCACGATCCGAAGGACAGAAACAAGTGCGATCGGCTCATGCGAAGATCGTCGCGCGTGAGATGATGACCCCGCCACGTTACCCCCGATTCTCGAAACACAAATTCGGCGGCGTTGTTTTCCTCGAGAATCCGTTGCGCTTCTATTTCGCTCAGCCCTTTGCGGGTGAAGGCCGCTGCGAGAAAAAGATTAAGAAATCCGAACATCCTCCCTCGCCCGCTGTTGGCTTCGTAGGTCAACGGGTACGATCCGCAAATCGCGTGATGCAAACCGGCTGTTGCCTTGAATGGAATTTGAAGACGATTGCATGTCGCAATGAACTTCACTACCGACGCGGCTGATGGAAACGCATCCGCACTTGTTCCACCCATCCGAATTTTGGCGGCGCCCTGATTTCTCGCTACAAGCTCCAGATTGCGCTCCATTCTCTCATCGGATGCAACCTCGAAAAAAATTCTGATCGGCGATGAAAACGATTTGGCGAGAGTCATGATCTGAATATCGTCCATCGCGCGAACTTCTACCGCATCGCACAGAGCATGACCAAGCGGAGAGTCCTGCATGTGACTCGCAGTGAATTCGAGCATTGCTTTGCGAGCGAAAGTAGCATCCCCGTCAACGAGAACGCTAAGACACCAGGGCACCGATTTGTCCCCGCGATCGAGATGCCTGGCACCAGCTTCGCTGAATTCGCCGAGTCGCGATGCAGGAACTACAAAGCGGCCCAGCAGCTGGTGATCGTCGCCTTCGCGGTATTCCGCATAGCTCCTCACCGCCTCCGGCATGTCGAGCTCTGCTGGGGGAAACAGACCCGCGTAGTCGACAAAACCTGTAAGAAATTGGCGAAGTACTGGCATTTGGTCGGCGAAATCTATAAGCACATGGCGGGCCGCAATTGAAACGCCAGCAATTTCACCTCGTAGATCTGAACATGAAGACAAAAGTTTCCCATCTTGTGCTCGCGGCGTGTCTCGCATCTACAGCGACGGCGCAAACGCCTATCGATTCAGTGAAGTCCGCGAAAATCGCAAACGCCGTGCGGATCGACCGCCCCGTCCACATCGATGGAAAGCTCGATGACGCGCAGTGGTCAGCGGCGACTCCGATCACGGACTTCATACAAAAAGATCCGATCGAAGGCGCGGCGCCGAATGACAAAATGGAAGTCCGCTTTCTATACGATGACGATGCGCTATACGTCGGCACCCGCGTGCTGAGCAAGGATCCAGCTCACATTCAGGCACCCATCAGTCGCCGCGACAACATCAGTCAAGCCGAGCACATCTGGATTTCCTTCGATTCGTATCACGACCGCCGCACGGCTTACAGTTTCGGAATCTCAGCGTCCGGCGTGCGCGGCGATTGGTATCATCCGTCCGACAACGAGCAGGACATCGATCTTTCGTTCGATCCTGTCTGGGAAGCAGCAGCTGACATCAATTCGACCGGATGGACAGCGGAAATGCGAATTCCCTTCTCGCAGCTCCGCTTCAATGCAGGCGATGTGCAGCATTGGGGTCTCAATGTCGATCACTGGATTCCGAACAGAAACGAAGATGTGTTCTGGATTCCGACTCCGAAGAAAGCAACGGGCTGGTCGTCGCGGATGGGCGCACTGGAAGGCATTCGCGGAATCAAACCCGCGCGACGGCTCGAGCTCCTGCCGTATGTAGCGACTGACGCGACGATGAACGGCGATCGCGATCGCCGCGATCCATTCGACAACGGAAGCAATCTCGCCGCCCGTATCGGCGGCGATTTGAAGATGGGCCTCGGCCCAAGTCTTACGCTTGCCGCAACTGTGAATCCGGACTTCGGTCAGGTCGAAGCGGATCCCGCGGACGTAAATCTTTCTGCGTTCGAGACAATCTTCCCCGAAAAGCGACCGTTCTTTATCGAGGGGAGTCAGCTGCTGCGCGGGGGTGGTCCTAATTATTTCTACTCGCGCAGAATCGGCGCGCGTCCGCGCGGGCCCGCAGATGGCAACTTTGTCGACTACCCCAACGCCACGACAATACTCGGCGCCGGCAAGCTGACCGGACGACTCGCATCAGGAGCCTCGGTTGGCGCGCTCGCGGCGGTGACTGCGCGCGAATATGCGCACACGTACGATCTGGAGACAGGCAAGTTCGGCAAAGTCGAAGTTGCCCCGCTTACCGGTTATGGTGTTGGCCGCCTGCAGAAGGAGTTCGGACGCAAGGCGTCGGTATTCGGTATCACGCTGGCTGGAATGCAACGGGACTTGTCCGCTTCGGATGCCCTCTCCTCGCTGTTGAATCGCGCAGCATATTCGGGCGGAGCAGACCTGTTGCTAAGAATCAAGGACGGCGATTACCAGATCCGATCATTCGCGGGATTCAGCAACGTACGCGGCGAACGAAGCGCGATATCGCTCGTGCAGCGATCCAGCGCGAGATATTTCCAGCGCCCCGACGCAGAAGCGTATCACTACGATTCGACAAGAACGTCACTTACCGGAAGCGACGTTTATTTCGGGATCGACAAAGTGAACGGCAAACATTGGCTCGGTGGTTTCTACGCCGGCGGTGAAAGCCCCTCCCTCGAGCTCAACGACGTTGGCCGCATCGGCACTTCGGACGGAAAAATTCTCGGCGGCTACGCTTATTACCGCGAAACAAATCCCGGGAAAAAACTGCGCCGGTATGACGGCTCGCTCAGCATCGACACGGAACGCAATTACGACAACGATCTGCAGTTTGCGCAGCTCACGGGACAAGCCTCGAGCACGTTCAAAAATTTCTGGGTGCTCAACCTCACCGCAGCGTATTTAACGCGAGCCCAGGACGAGCGGCTGACGAGAGGCGGTCCGTCGATGGGGACAGGCTACGCTGATTACGCAATTGCGCAGCTCGGCAACAGCTTCGCGTCCACGAAGCGATGGTCGGCTCGTGTTTACTATGGCAAGGACGAATGGGGTGCGCCGACAAATAGAATCAGCGGGCTCGTTTCGATTCGTCCGAAACCGCAATGGCAAATCTCAGCAGAGCCGAACTATCTGCGCGCAGTCGATCCACATCAATATGTGAAGACGATCGCCAATGTCGGATCCGCTGCTACATATGGAAACAAATACGTTTTTGCTTACATCGATCGCACCACGTTCTTCACCGACTTCCGTCTCAATTACACTCTGAATCCGGATGTCACACTCGAACTTTTCCTGGAGCCATTCGCTGCAAGTGGCCGATACTATCATTTCGGCGAGCTCTCCGCAGCGCGAAGCCGGGAGATTCTGCGCTATGGGCAGGAGGGCACGACAATCAAGCAACAGGCAGACAAGAGCTACCTCGTGACGGATCCTAGGCGGCTCGGCAGTGACGGGCAGCCGCTCACCTTTTCACTTCCCTTTCCGGATTTCAACGTTCGCTCAGTAATCAGCAACATGGTAATTCGGTGGGAGTACCGTCCGGGAAGCACATTCTTCATTGTGTGGCAACAGAACCGTAATGGCTTCGAGCCGAACGGCGAGCTCGTGCGCCTCGGAGATTTGTTCGGTGGATTCAAGAATGTTGCGACCAACTTCCTCGCAGTTAAGGCGAATTTCTGGATTCCGGCGATGTAGCCCTTCTGAGTGTCAAATATTGAGACTTGACACGGCCCGGGGCTGTGCTAGTTTTTTAGCAGGGTGCTAAATACCTAGCACTAATCAAAGGAATTTCGATGCCGCCAGCCACCAGCCTTTCCCGACGAGAACGACAGATCATGGACATCCTGTACCGTCGGGGATCAGCATCCGCAGCTGAAATCAAAGCGGAGCTCCCGGAAGCGCCGAGCTATTCAGCGGTGCGTGCAATGCTCCGGATACTCGAGGAAAAAGGCCATCTCAAGCATCATGCTGACGGGCCGCGCTACGTGTTCACACCGGTCGTAGCCAGGAATGCCGCACAGAAATCCGCGCTGCGTCAGATGGTCCGAACCTTTTTCGACGGATCGGCAACTCAGGCAGTAGCGGCACTGCTCGACATGTCCGCACGAAATCTTTCCGACGATGAGCTCGAGGAGCTCGGCAAACTCGTTGAACAGGCAAAGGGAGAGGGAAAGTGATGATCGCAACTATCATCGAGCAAGCCGCGCAGATCGCTGCCGACGGTGCACTCAAAAGCTTCGTGATCCTCGCGGTTGCCGGACTGGTAGTCACGGCATGGCGGAAATCGTCGGCGTCGTCGCGACATCTTGTCTGGACTGCAGGTGTGGTTGCTGCGATTGCGGTGCCGCTGCTCACGGCCGTGCTCCCTCAGTGGCGGAGTAACACTGTCGCCGTCGCACTGCCGGCTTCCTCGCCCCTCACATTGAAGCAGTCGATTGAACCAGCCGAGCTAACGCCGGCGCCGCCAGCCTCGGAGGCCGCAAGCACTCCGATCGTTCATGCGTCGGAAGGGATGATCTCGATCTCCGAGCCATTTGTCGAAGCTGGGGTGACGCCAATACCGTCTGCACCAGAGAACGTCACGACAGAAGCGTCGTCACCAGTAAATCTTGTTACTCTGGCGGCCATCGTCTGGATGAGCGTCGCGGCAATGATTCTTCTTCCGTTTGTAATCGGCCGCATTCGTTTGCTCCGAATCGCACGAACATCGCATCGCGTTACTGACATGAGATGGGTTCAGCTTCTCTCGCGCGCACGCGCATCCGGTCGGTTCACACGGCGCATCACGCTTCTCGTGAGCGACGATGCGGCAATGCCGATGACCTGGGGAATCTTATCTCCAGTACTGCTTCTCCCATCGAATACCGCGGAATGGCCCGAGTGGAAGTGCCGCAACATTCTGCTGCATGAGCTCGCCCACATCGAGCGCTTCGACTGTCTGACTCAATTCGTTGCGCGTGTTGCGTGTGCGCTCTACTGGTTCAACCCACTCGTATGGATCGCCGCTCACCGAATGCAGGTCGAGCGCGAGATGGCATGCGACGATCGCGTGATCAACAACGGATCGCTGGCATCCGACTATGCGGGCCAGCTGCTGGACGTTGCGCGTTCACTTCGCCCGGCCCGGGCTACGGCGCACGCCGCAATCGCGATGGCGCGACCGTCTCAGCTTTCGGGAAGATTGACAGCAGTTCTCGATCGTGCGCGCAACCGAAGCTTCGTTACGCGAAAGCTTCAGGCAGCGATAGGAGCGGCCACGCTCACTGTCGCATTACCTGTCGCATCGTTCACACCGTGGACGTCGACAGCGGAAGCGTCAACAATCGTCCACGCCTCGATGGTGCCGTCCGAAGTTGGAATTTCGCCGGCAGTCGGGATGGCAGCGACTGACAGTGTTCGGAAAGACTCCCTTCCTCCAACGACGCTAACGAGCAAACTTGCTGACGACCTCACGGCGCTCTCGAAAAAGCTTACGCTGTTGGCCGAACGTCGGTCGTTTGCTGGTACAGGCGCGGCGTTCCCGACCATCCAGTCGGTTCAATCGTCTAATGCCGTTCCCGCCCTCGCATCGACCAATGTGTCGACGCAGGCTGCCGGATGCTGGGAAACGAGAAAGGATCAGTCTTCAAGCGTCAACATCAACAGCGATGACTCTCGCAACTCACGCACAACAGTAAAGTTCTCGAGTGGCGATTGTTCGCTCGAGCTTCGCTCTGACGGTCAGTTCAGAATGCGCCCCGATCTTTCCGACGTAGAATGGATCGAGAACGGCGGACAGATCACTATCGAGGAGCGCGACGGCCGCTTCTCCCGCCGCGTAGAAATCAGATCGACCGGTGGCGGACTCGATCGCGCTTATTACGAGAACGGCCAGCGCAAAGAGTGGGACAACAGCGCTCGCGCGTGGCTCGCATCGACACTCATGGCGGTCGAGCGACGAACTGCGTTCGCTGCCTCGACTCGCGTTCCGCAGATCTACGCAGCGCGCGGCGCGAAAGGGGTAATGGACGAAGTGTCGCAGATGCCGTCCGATTACGCAAAGTCGGCGTATCTATCTGTGCTGCTGAAGCAGAATGAGCTCGACGCTGGTACGCTCACGCGAATCGTTCAACAGGCGTCACGAGAGATGACTTCCGATTATTACCTCGCGGAAGTGTTCACTAAGGTCGGTGCTCAGCGACAAGCGGACGAAGGGACGTGGCGCGCATTTGCTGACGCCACTCGAGACATGAAGTCCGATTACTACAAAGCCGAGGTAATTGGAAAAGTTCTTTCGCGCGATCGACTCGACTCGCAAACGATCGGAACACTTCTTACCGCAGCGTCGACGATCAACTCGGATTACTACCAGGCTGAAACGTTGAAGAAGCTTTCACGACGACAGCCGATCAACGCGCAGACGCGGCCGATTTATCTTGCTGCGTTGAGCAAGATCACGTCTGACTACTATAAGGGTGAAGTGCTGTCGACGCTCAGCAGCGCCGATCGCTACGACGCTGCAACAACAGCAGTAATTCTCAAAGCGATCGGCGAAATGAAGTCGGATTATTACAAGGAGCAGTCGCTCGTTACGCTGTTCAAGCGCACGCAGCTCGATGCATCGACGCGCCCCCAGTATTTCTCCACTGTTCGCTCGATCGATTCCGATTACTACAAGCAGCAGGCACTGGATGCTGCATTGGATGAAAGCCCGTTAACACGTGAAACCGTCGCTGCCGTACTTGCAGCGGCGCCGTCGATAAAATCCGATGCGTATCTGAGCTCGCTTCTGTCGGAGGTTGCAAGACGCTACACGATCGACGACAACTTGCGCCCTGCTTTCGACCGCGCCGTCGACGCAATCAACTCCGATTACTACCGCGGGTCAGTTTTGAGTGCGGCACGCCGCTCGACACGCTAGCCTATTCAGTAGACCTTAGCGTACCGCACGCGATTCGCGCTCCGCTGTTGCCGGACGGCTGGGACACCTGGTCGTCCGGCGCGGCGTGAATCACGATCGAGCTGCCATCGTCGTCGAAGAGCGTTGTTGATCCAGCCGTGAGCGAGATGCGATCGGTCGTGAACTTCACGTCGACCTTTCCGTCCGATCCAACCGTGATATTCGGAGCATCACCGTTGTGCGGGCCGGCGGGATTGTTGAGACCGTGCTGACGACCAAGCGGATTGTAATGCGCACCTGCAGTCGAGAAGGCAGTCGATCCGCCCTCGCATTTCCCAACAGCGTGGAAATGAATTCCGTGTTCGCCAGACGGTAATCCCTGCAGCTCGAGCTCCACGTGCACGAGATTGTTCCTGTCCTGCCAAAGCTCAGCCGTTCCGCGCTGATCACCCGACGCACTTTGAAAAGTCGCATAAGCAACCGCGACTTTGCCGCTCGTAAAAGGCATGTGGGCGCACGCCGCGAGCCCGACAGCGCTGACAAATACGATACAGCACGATGCGATGGATCTCATTGTCATGTTCTTCTCCAGGAATGTTATTCGCGGCGCGTTCTGATTCATGAATGGAGCAAGAGCTGAGCCCTGCTTCTCAACGCTCCCCCGAGATGGCGATACTTCAGGATGACAACACGTGTGAAAATCTGTTGCACGGGCAGCGTTGAAGAAGCGCACACCGCGCTCGACCTCGGCGCATCCGCAATTGGATTAGTGTCGCGGATGCCTAGTGGACCGGGACCGATCGAGGAAGCTTTGATCGCGGAGATCATCGCCGCAGTTCCGGAGACGGTAGACACGTTTCTCCTCACGTGTGAGACCGCGGCCGATGCTATCATCGCCCAGCAGCGACGGACGCGTGCGCGCACGCTTCAGCTTGTCGATCGCGTCGACGACGGCGTGCACGCAGCGTTACGACGCGAGCTCGATGGAGTTCGTCTCGTGCAAGTGATTCACGTCATTGGAGAGTCGTCAGTCGCCGAAGCGGTTTCGATTGCGCCGAGCGTGGATGCATTACTGCTCGACTCAGGAAATCCGTCGCTCGCTGTGAAGGAGCTGGGCGGAACTGGCCGGCGTCATGACTGGAGCGTCAGCCGGCGAATTGTAGAAGAATCGCCGGTACCCGTTTATCTCGCGGGTGGCCTCAATTCATCGAATGTTCGCGAGGCAATAGAAACTGTGCGACCGTTCGGTGTCGATGTTTGTAGTGGTGTGAGAACGAATGGACGACTCGACCGCGACAAACTGACCGCTTTCATGAACTCGGTATTGGAAACCTGATTGTTCAATGGAAAGCTTGGGACTAGATGATACGGATTAACCCTTTGAGTATTGGGTCAATAGTTCTCGGCCTTCGGCTTGCGAGTAATGAGTGGTCAGTAGAACCCAACACTGAAAGCCCGCTAGCTGACCGCCGAGAACTATTGACCGAATACTCAAAGGGCTAATCCGTATCATCGACGAATCGCGATTTACTTGTTTGCAGTAAACTGCACGTCGACGCTGATCTTGATCTCGTCACCAACTACAACTCCACCTGTCTCGAGCGCCTGGTTGTACGTGAGTCCGAAGGCACGCCGATCGATCTTCGTCGTCGCGCTGAAGCCGACTCTGAAGTTGCCCCACGGATCCGATCCCTCGCCCTCTTTCGTAACATCGAGCACGAGCGGACGCGTCACGTCGCGAATCGTGAGATCACCGTAGAGCTTGAACTCGCCGTCGATGTCACCCTCGATGCGGCCGCCGCGGAATGCGAGTGTCGGCCACTTCTCGACATCGAAGAAATCCGCCGAACGAAGGTGCGCATCACGTTGCGCCTGACGCGTGTTCACGCTCGCTGCCTGGATCGCGACTTCGACTGAAGGCGTGGAGACGTTTTCGGGATCGATTGTGATGGTCCCCGCGAGCTCATCAAAGCTTCCCTTCACTGACGCGATCATGAGATGCCGGACGGAGAAATCAACGCTCGTGTGAACCGGATCGAGCTGCCACTGCGTTGCGACGTCGGCCATTGGTTGTGCGAATGCGGTTGTCATTTTCGTTCCTCTTGGTTGTTGTTCTCACACTGGTTGACTGTTGCATTTTACTCTACTGCATAGTGCATATATGAAGCACGACTGCAAAAAATGATGTTATCTGAGTGCGCCGAGTGCTGCCTCGAGCGCTGTGCGCTCTTTGGTTGTGAGGCTTGCGGCAAACTCTCCCTGAACTCGCTTCACCGCTTTGTTGCCTGCCACATACTTTTCCTTCCCCAGGCCGGTAAGCTCTGCGCGAATGCTGCGGCGGTCAGTAGGGTCGTCCAGCCGCTTCACAAGGCCGTCCGCCTCGAGGCGGTCAACGAGCTGTGTCATGTTCGAGCGTACGCAGCTCAGACGGGTTGCAAGCTGACTCAACGTGAGCGGTTCACCGGCGGCAGCAAGCTCTCTGAGAGCGCCGTGCTTCGCCATTGAAAGACCCACTTTCCCGAGCGCACCCTCGATACGATCCTCGATCAGATGAGCCGCATGAAGCACTGAAAATGTCCAGTGCGGATCCAACGTCTCAGCGACCGTATCGTTTGCTACCGTATCATTCATACATGGAATATATGTGGTAACACGGAAACGTCAAGGGTCACCTGTCGAGTACCAGAACCATGAACGATCCGGGAATAGGAGCAGGCCGGGGATTGGGTCGCTCGGGCGTCGGCGCCGGTGGAGGACCGAACTGCGCCGAAACCGTATAAATGCGATGCGTTTTCGGATCGAGCACCACGGTGCGCGCACCACGCTGTGTGGGAACTGTCCCAATAACGGTGAACTTGTCCGGCGAATCCTCGTGAATGAGCGTCAACGATCCTTCTCCATTCGACGAAAATGCGAGCCTGGTTCCAGAATCGAAATCGGCACCGTCGACGCCCTGCCCTATCGGAACCGTTGTAACGACGTGACCTGTCGTGACGTCGAGGACACTCATCAGCTTGTTGCCGCACGCTGAGAATACCCTGTGCGTTACTCGATCGATTGCAATACCGGTTGGCTCTTCACACGGTGCAATCGACCAATGCGATTTCACAGTCAACCCAACGGGATCGAACGCCACCACCTCGCTCTTGTCCTCGAGGTTCACATACATCGTCCCCGCACCGTCCGAAACAGCAAGCTCGGGTTTTCCGCCGAGGTCGATTGTGCCGGAGACTGTTCCGCTGCGTGCGTCGATTGCGGTCGCGTTGTTAGACGCAGCGTTGAAGCTGAAGACTCTGTGCGAAAAAGGATCGTACGTGATGGCGTCGGGATTTCTTCCCGTCACCTTAATCGTAGAAATCGGCGCCAGGGTCTTCAAATCAAAGATTGTGACGCTCGTGTCGCGACCATTGCTCGTGAATCCGCGGTTGAGCTCGGGAGCGATCGCAATTCCGTGAACGCCGGGTGTATTCGTGATGTCGCCGACCACCGAATCCCGTGCGAGGTCCACGACCATCACATGGGTGCCGCGCGACACGAAAAGTCTTTCATTCGCGGTGTCTACAGCGAGCAGATCCCAACCACCTTCCCCGCCCGCAGCGATTTTCTTGACCACGTGGTATGTGGCGGCCGGTGTACCCTGAGCACTGGCCGCAGTCGCGCTGAGTAGTGCGATAGCAACCGTCAAAAATGCCAAGCGATGGGTGTGCATTGTTGCAAATAATACAGCGCGAACGTGACGATTGGTATGCGCCGATTCGGCTTCTCACCGCCGGAGAGCGGGTTCACACCGCGCGGAGCGATGCGCTTGCCGTTATGCCCGGGTGAGCACGGGTTTGAACCGCTAGCATTCGCATCAAGTCCGCATGGATCAGGGCATCACAACCAAAGTGTCTTTGACTAAAACGGGATGGCGGCCAATGAGGACCGCCACTACCGTAACGATTGCGTTGTCACGCGTACGACAAGCGAGACCAATGAACAAAGCAACTTCAACGGAACCGCCGCTTTCCTCCGCACCCGACAGTCTCCGCATTCGCCGCGACCGCGCCGAACGGATTCTCAACGGTCTCCGCGCGGGCGTGCTCTGCCTTCTGATTGCAGCAGCTCTCGCATACGCGCCGACGCTACCGACAGATCTGAATCTCACGAACGTTCTCGTTCTGACGCCGCCTCTGGTCTGGACGATCGCACAGTATCTGATCTGGTACCGGCGCCCGATGTTGCCAGACTGGCTTTCAGTTGCAAATGCCGCAATCGACGTGACAGCAGTATCAGCGATTATCGGAGGTTACGCGCTCGCGGAATCCGGAGTCCTGGCGCTCCGCTCTCCGATTTTTCTGATGTATTTCGTCGTGCTTGCCGCGCGACCACTCGCATCGTCGGTGAAGCGAGCAGGCTTCGTCGCAACACTCACCGTGGTCGAATATCTCTCCGTTCTCATCTGGCTCTTCGCCAGCAATCGCATCACGTCATCGATGAATCCGATCGATGCAATTCTTCTGGGACACGTAAGTCCGCTCGACGAAGCAGCGAAGGTTTTACTGCTTGCGATCGGAGGCGTGATTGCGACGTACGCAGCGTCCTGGGTAGAGCATCTCGTAATCGAAGCCAGCACTGAATCCGCAGCTCGGCAACGCGTTGCCACGCGTCTGGTTCAATCCGAGCTCGACACACTAAAGCTTCAGCTCAGCCCTCATTTTCTTTTTAACGCGTTGAATAGCGCTATGGCGCTTATCGGCAGCGACAGAGAAGCAGCGGAAAAAATGGTTTCAGAGCTCAGTGAGTTTCTTCGACTCATCCTCTCGGGCTCGATGGAGCATGAAGTTCCTCTCGAGCGCGAGCTGGAGCTCATCGAGCGCTATTTACGTATTCAGCGTGTGCGGTTTCAGGACAAGCTCAACGTGAGCTTCGACATCAGCGATGAAGCGAGACGTGCAATGGTGCCAAGCTTGTTGTTGCAGCCCTTATTGGAAAATGCGATCCGGCACGGTATCGGCCCGCGCGCTGCACCCGGAAGAATCTGGGTTTCAGCTCACCGTGCAGCGGACATGCTCGCAATGCAGGTCGTGGACGACGGCGTAGGCGCGTCGGCGCGAAAATCCCGCGACCGCTCGCGCGGTACGGGGCTCGGTCTCGCAAATACAACTACCCGACTTGCTCATCTGTACGGAGACAATCACCGCTTCGAGACCTGCGACCGCGAAGGCGGCGGGTTTTGCGTCAAGCTCACAATTCCATTTCATCTTCGCAGCGCATTTCCTTCGACATCATCTGAAAATCCTGATCCGGTCGCCGCATGACAGAAGAAAAAGAATCCGCGGAACGACAAGAGCTTCGCGTTCTGGTCGTCGACGACGAAGCGCTCGCCCGAAGGCGCATGCGTGCGCTCCTCGCGAACATTCCCGACGTTGTTCTTCTTGGGGAGTGTGAGACCGGCGCGCAGGCCGTAACGGGAATTCAACAGCTCGATCCGGATCTCGTTTTTCTCGACGTGCAGATGCCTGAGCTCGATGGATTCGATGTGATTGCCGCCGTGGGAGCGGATCGAATGCCACCGGTAATCTTCGTCACTGCATTCGACGAATATGCGGTGAATGCATTCGAGGTTGGCGCGCTCGACTATTTATTGAAGCCGGTGGATCAGATCCGTTTCACGCAAACTCTGGAACGAGCACGAAAGAGGATCGGCACAAAACAACAACCTATTATCGCCGGGCAGCTACAGAAGCTCCTCGATTTTGTCGCCCGAGGTGATGCAGCCGCGGAAAGAATCGGCGTGAAGGTCCAGGGCAAAATCGTTTTCCTCGATCTGGATGAGATTTTCTGGATTCAGGCACGCGACGACATTGCGCGAATTCATTTGCATGACGTGGCGTACGACGTTCGTGAGCCGCTCACGCGATTAGCGAAGCGGCTTCCGCAACCAACGTTTCTGCGCGTTCACAGATCGGCAATCGTGAACACCACAAAGGTTCGTGCTGCCGAGCCGTTCGATCAGGGGGATCAGCTGCTGATTCTTCGAAACGGGAAACGAATCACTACGGGCCGCAGCTATCGAAAAGCGGTGAAGGATTTTCTCCGCCGCTTAACCTGAGCTCAGCGCCGACGCGCGCGCGTGCTGGCTCCTCTCGGGTTAGCCGGCGCGTTGGCTGTACTCTGCGACGCACGCACTACTGAACGAATGGCATCTGTCCAACCCTGCGCATCCGATTCGGGCTCAAACGACCACACCTCTTCGGACTGGCCTGATCCCGCGCGAATCCGAACGCGATTCCCATCGCGCGCAACGTCTACGTAGCGTCGCGTCGATGGCGTCACTTCGAGTCCGATTTTTTCGTTCTTATGGATAAGCAAGGATTTCGAACTGACAACTATCGATGCGCGCCGATTTTCCCAGCCCGAAGAATGCCGGCCCGCATCGTGAGTGAAGCGAAACTCGACGTCATCTGCCCGGCGTACGTTTCCTTCAGCGGAAAATC